>JBEISY010000270.1:0-3729 GCA_040375175.1 Chitinophagaceae bacterium | reverse complement strand
GTTCTTGTTGTGCTGGGTGTTCTTTTCAATGGGTTTATCTCCGTGCAGCAAATGCAATTAATTGAAAAAGTACAACAGCAATTATTTGTACGCTACTCGTTTGAATATGCACATAAGATTCCCCGGCTTGATCTGAAGAGTGTAGACAAATACTATCTCCCGGAATTGGTCAACCGGTTTTTTGATACGATTTCTCTTCAAAAGGGTATTTCGAAATTATTACTCGAGATCCCCACGGCAACCATTCAAATTATATTCGGGATGGTGTTGCTTTCTTTTTATCATCCTGTTTTCATCATCTTCAGTCTTATCCTTATTTCCCTGGTGGGCTTGATCCTTTTTTATACAAGTCCCAAGGGTATGGCTACCTCCATCCAGGTGAGCGATTATAAATACAAAGTGGCAGGCTGGTTGGAAGAGTTGGCGAGGGTGGTGCGCTCCTTTAAATTTTCCAAGGGGAGCTATCTGAACATGCGCAAAACAGACCAATTGGTTGCAGGCTATCTGAACGCCAGGACATCGCATTTTAAAGTGTTGAGATTCCAGTATTGGACACTGATCAGTTTTAAGGTACTGATCACTGCTGCGATGCTCATCGTAGGTAGCATTTTGCTTATCAACCAACAGCTCAACCTCGGTCAGTTTGTAGCGGCTGAAATCGTGATCCTGTTGATATTGAATTCCGTAGAAAAGTTGATTTTACATCTGGACAAGGTGTATGATGTTCTCACATCCGTGGAAAAACTTGGAAAGATCACGGACCAGCCGGTAGATGAAGATGGGAAGATCATGTTTCCGGATCGCAATCAGGGGGTCAGTATCCAGGTTCTGCACCTGGAATTTGAATATTATGAGACTCCGGTCTTAAAAGATATCAGTTTCGAGATCCAGCCGGGACAGAAGGTTGCAGTGATGGGTGCTGATGGATCCGGAAAGTCGACATTATTAAGGGTCATCAGTGGAGCTTATACGGATTTCAAAGGCGGCATATTGATCGATAACATTCCCCTTCGCAACTATCATGCAGACTCATTAAGGGCAAAAACAGGCATCCTTTTGAGTGCGCAGGATATTTTTAATGGGACCGTACTGGAGAACATCACGATGGGTGACAAAACCATCGAACCAACCCAAGTAATGTTACTGTCAGAAAAGGTTGGACTGAAAGATTTTCTTGAAGAACAACACGATGGGTTTGAGACAGAACTTGACCCTGTTGGCAAGCGGTTATCCAGAACCGTTATTCAAAAGATCCTCCTGCTTCGTGCGCTTGTAAATGAGCCCAGGTTATTGTTGTTGGAAGAACCGTGGACCGGGTTTGAGAAACAGATGGAATTACAGATCAAAAATTATTTGTTGAACCAGAAAGAGTGCACCATCATGGTGGCCACCAATGACGCGGAGTTTGCGGCGAAATGTGATGTGGTGTTATATCTTGTAGATGGACAATTGCGAGACAACGGGAATGATTATCAAATAAACAGGAATTAATTTTACAGCATGGGCGTTGATTTTATTAACAAGGAAATGGAGCCGCAATGCCGGGAACTGGAGCTAAAATCCTATGATAACATTTATATGGTTGGCCGTAAAAGCCAGGTGAAGAAATGGGTATTTGGATTTTTGCTTTTGCTGGTGATCATTTTGTTTTTGCCGTGGACACAGAATATCCGCGCCCGCGGATCCGTGACCACTTTACGCCAGGAACAAAGACCACAACAACTGCCCACCGTGATTCCCGGAAAGGTGGTGAAATGGCATGTGAAAGAAGGGGACTTCGTGAAAGAGGGTGATACACTGGTGCAAATCACGGAGGTAAAGGACGATTATTTTGATCCCGAGCTTTTACAAAGAACGCAGGAGCAGATCAATGCAAAAGAGCTTGCCGTAGAGAATTATGAAGGTAAAGCCCAGACTGCTGACGTGCAGATTATGGCACTCAGGCAAGCCCTGGATTTGAAAGTCGCTGAGCTTAACAACAAGATCGGCCAGCAAAGAATGAAGATCCGGAGCGACAGTATGGAAGTGATGGCAGCTGTCAATGACTTCAATATCAAGTCTGATCAGTTCAAGCGTATGAAGGTTATGTATGATTCAGGTGTCACTTCCATGGTACAGCTGGAACAGCGGAACCAGGCTTTCCAGGAGTCTTCGGCAAAACGGACCAGTGCTGAGATCAAGCTTGGCAACGCCAAGCAGGAAATGTTTCGTCTTCAACTTGAGCTGAATGGTGAGATCCAGCAATACAATGAGAAAATCTCCAAAGCGCAAGGCGATAAATTTCAGTCGCTCTCCCAAGTACAAGCAGGCGCGGGGGATATTGCAAAACTGAAGAACCAGTACATGAACTATAACGTCCGCAGCGGGCTATATACTCTGCGGGCACCACAAGCAGGACAGGTTGTACAGGCTAAGAAATCAGGTATCGGTGAGATCCTCAAAGAGGGTGATGTGTTGGTGGAGATTATTCCGCAAGACGTGGAGTATGCTGTAGAAATGTTTGTAAGGCCTGTGGATCTGCCTTTATTGAGTAAAGGGCAGACCGTGCGTTTTTTATTTGATGGATTTCCTGCCATTGTGTTTAGCGGATGGCCACAGGCTTCTTATGGAACATTCTCCGGAGAAATCGCTGCGGTGGAAAGTTCTGTAGCAACCAATGGTATGTTTCGGGTACTGGTTAAAGAATCAAAAGGTGAAAAGCCTTGGCCCAAGCAGTTGAAGATGGGTGCTGGCGCGCAAGGCATCGCGCTGTTGAAAGATGTTCCCGTGTGGTATGAACTCTGGCGGAACATCAACGGCTTCCCTCCGGATTATTATAAAACGGATAACCCAGAAGACAAGAAATCAACAGCGGGAAAAAAATAAGTTTACGATGAGATGGTGCCTGGTTATTGTTTTATTTTTTTATTGCTCTTTATCCCTCGCGCAGGATACCACCCGAACGCTGTCTGAAGCAGAGTTTTTGAATATCGTACGGGCATACCATCCTATGGTGAAACAAGCCAGCCTGATGGTGGAGCGTGCCCAGGCGGATCTTACAGCTTCCAGGGCAGGCTTTGATCCGGCATTCTATGTTTCGTCAGACCGTAAGACCTTTGACGGAAAGAACTATTACAACTATGTGAACCCGGAGCTGAAGATCCCTACCTGGTTTGGTGTGGAGGTTAAGGCAGGTCTCGAAAACAATTCAGGTTCCTTTACGGATCCTTCCCTTTCCCTGGGCAGGTCCAGCTATCTGGGTGTTTCCGTGCCCGTGGGAAAGAATCTGCTGATGGACAAACGTCGCGCTGCGCTTCAGCAGGCAAAGATCTTCAGGGAACAGTCCAAGGTGGAGCAGTCTCTTGCGATCAATGATCTTCTCATTGATGCCGTTGATACCTATTGGCAGTGGGTTCAGGCCTATGAAGTATATCTCGTTCTCAATGAAACAGTGCGTGTGAATGAGGAACGTCTGAAGCTGGTTAAAACGGGATGGCGCCAGGGCGAAAGGCCGGCGCTTGATACAACTGAGGTGTTGGCACAACTGCAAAGTTTTCAGATCGCAAGAAACGATGCATGGCTTCGCTGGCGCAACGGTGCGCTTGAGTTGTCGAATTATCTTTGGCTGGCCAATGACTCACCTTATTACTTACCGGAAACAGTATTGCCAGATCCCGGATGGAAAAAGTACGATGTTAACAATGCTAGCTTACCTCTCCTCGATGAATTGTTAGCCACGGCACGTAACCT
>JBEISY010000200.1:0-4431 GCA_040375175.1 Chitinophagaceae bacterium | reverse complement strand
TTCAGTGGCGCAATGTGGGCCCGGATAACATATCAGGGCGAGTAAGCGAAGTGTTGGGCGTACCCGGAAACAAGAACATCATCTGGGCATCCTTTGCTACCGGCGGATTCTGGAAAACCGAAGACGCCGGCAAGAGCTGGAAACCCTTGTTTGACAACGAAGGCACGCTCAGCGTGGGCTCTTTCGATGTATCCAAATCCAATCCCAATATCATCTACCTTGGCTCTGGTGAAGCCAATATCTTCCGTGCATCGCTCCCCGGCATGGGCGTGTACAAATCCGAAGACGGTGGCAAATCCTGGAAACATATCGGCCTGGAAAATACTTCCACCATCTCGCGTGTCATCATACATCCATCGAACCCCAACCATGTATATGTTGCGGCCTCCGGTAACGAATGGAGCAATAGTAAAGAACGTGGTTTGTATGAAACCACCGATGGTGGCAAATCCTGGAAACGACTGATCAACGATGATCCCAATGGCGTGATTGATCTGGTCATGCATCCTACCGATCCTAAAACAATGTATGCGTCAACATGGAACCGGATCCGTCTTCGCTGGAGTGATCCAACGCCACAGGATGGCGACTTCATCTGGAAGACCACTGATGGCGGTAAGACCTGGAACAAGCTTACTAACGGTCTCCCACAAACGAAGTTTACGGGTCGTGTGGGCATTGCGCTTTCCCGCAGCAATCCGAATATTCTTTACGTCTACGTCGATAACCATACGCCCAAACGCGAACCCAAAGCTGGAGAGCTCGATCCATATGGTCGTCCTATTCAAGTGATTCCATTTGGTGTGCAAGTGTGGAGGAGTGATGATGCAGGGCAAAATTTTGCTAAGGTGAGTACGGAAGATGATAAGCTGGAACGCTTTGCCGGTACTTATGGTTGGGTATTCGGACAGATCCGCGTGGATCCTACCAATCCGGAAGTGGTGTACATCATGGGTGTGCCCATCGCTAAGAGCACCGATGGTGGCAAGACTTTCAATATGATGCGCCCGGAACGTGGCAGCGAGCGCAACCACGGTGATCACCATGCCTTGTGGATTGATCACACAGATCCCAACTACCTCATCAATGGTAATGATGGCGGTGTGGTGGTGAGCTATGATGGCGGGAAGAACCTCAATAATTTCTTTGACGTGATTCCTACCACGCAGTTTTACAACATCACGTATGATATGAATACGCCGTACAATGTGATCGGCTCTGTGCAGGACGAGGGCAGCTTCATGGCATCAGTGAAAAACACCTTTGGCAGCAAGGACCCATCGATCCAACAATGGCGCGATGCACCGGGCGGCGAAGGCACCATTCATGCGGTGGATCCCAGCAATCCTTCGCTGGTCTATTCAAGCACCTTTTACGGAAGGCTGACGCGTAGCACAGTGTTTAAAGATTCCATCGCCTCCAAAAACATATTTCCGAAAAAAGCCGATGATGAAGAAGTGCATCGTGGCGAGTGGCTGGCCTATACATTGCTATCGCCACACGATAACAAAACGCTTTACCACGGTTTTCAATACCTGTTCAAGAGCACGGACCAGGGCGAGACCTGGAAGCGCATCAGTGGAGACCTGACCTACAATGATGTATCTCGTATGGGTCGCACCCCCTATGCCATCAACCACCAGGCGATTACCGCCATTGATGAATCACCCATCACCAAAGGGGTGTTGTATGTGGGTACCGATGATGGAAGGGTGTGGGTGACGATGAATGATGGAGGCGCGTGGACAGAAATTACAAAAGGATTGCCCGAGCGCGTGCATGTGTCTCGTTTGGTAGCATCTAAGTACGATGCAGGTACGGTGTACATTACGATGAGCGACAGGCGCGAAGACAATATCAAACCCTATTTATTCCGCAGCACGGACCATGGCAAGACCTGGACGGCGCTGACAACGGACCTTCCGGCATCGCCCGTGAATGTTGTGCGCGAAGATCCTCGCAATGCAAACATTTTGTACTGCGGTACGGATTTGGGTGTATATGTTAGTAAAGACAAAGGCAAGAGCTGGCAATCCATCCAGGGTAACCTGCCTGCAACGGTTTCGGTGAACGATCTGTTTGTACATCCGAGGGATTATAACCTCGTGATTGGGACGTATGGAAGGGGCGTGTGGGTTCTTGATGATATTAGCAGCTTAACAAAGTAACAACTGAGCAGATCAACAGATCAACATGAAAAAAATAATAGCCTTCGTCTTTTTAGTCGCGAGTTTTCATAGTCTGCAGGCGCAAAACCGTTCTGCGATCTTGAAAGCCAACGAAGCGAAGCTCATCTATCCAGTATACAAAGGTGCCGTGGATATGGGTGTGATGCCGGTAGAGGAAGTCAGTTTTCCCTTTGCACACAAGGGGGTGGCGAAGATCGCATTTGATGTGAGCGCAGCTACACCGGATAGTGCCAGGGGAAGTTTTAACAGTGGATTATTGGAGGCGATGCGCATCCTGAATCTTCATGCCGCAGCGGGCGTACCGAAAGACAAGATGGATGTAGTGGTTGTTTTTCATGGCCCCGGTGCGATGTCTTTTTTGAACGATGAGATCTACAACCAGCGTTTCAAAATGAAGAACCCCAACCTGACATTGATCAAACAACTGCAGGATAACGGTGTGAAGTTTGTGGTGTGCGGACAAACCGCCGCTTTCAGAGGATTCACCGCAGCGTCCTATGTTCCCGGCACACTGAAAGCATATTCCGCCCGCACGGCCATCTCAGACCTCACGCAACGCGGATATGCTGTATATACTTTATCTGAATAATTGGAATGATGTTTAAAAGGATTCTCCATATTGTTGTTACAGCGTGGAGAATCCTTTACACTTTAACCTTTATCTTCTTACTTCTTCTCGTTGGTACGTACGCGTTAGTGTTCAACAACCAGGGATTGGATTTCTTCATTGGCGTCATCACGCATAATTTCCCAATCTCCTATCTCATCATCTCAACAGCATTTTTGCTTCTTTGGAGTCTGTTATGCTGGTATTCTTCCAGAATAATTCTTCAGGTTAAGCTACTGGACGTGGACCCCGACGATCCCTTTGCGTTGCGGCTGATCGTTTGGATTCCGCGCATCATCGGTCTTATTCCACTGTTGATTGTTGCGGGCGCCATGATCCGTGCTGCAGGAAAAATTCCCAATGAACGCTGGTTCACCCTCACCATCAATCTTCTGGTGCTGGTGGTCATGGGTATATTGCTCATGATCTTTTTCATAAAAAGGGCAAAACTTGCAGAGGCCCTGCATATTGATTTTGCACCGGCACAAGAGCGCTATACCGCTGCGCGCACGCCTTTGAAAAAATTATGGTCGATGAAGGCCAATCGCATTGCCTTCAAAAGCATCCTGATTGCCGTGGCAGTGATGATCGCACCCTTCTTTTTCCTGTTGAAATTCGGTTATGCGCGGATATTAGGTCCGGCCACGGTGTTGCTGGCCGGGTTTATTTTCTTCACCCTGGTGCTTAGCCTGATCGTACTCTTCATCAATTTCCGCCGATCCCCCGCCTTCCTGTTGATTGGCGGATACATTGTGCTGGCGAGTACATGTAACGATAATAGTGGGGTCAGGCTGATCCCTGCCACGCAAACCGTTCAACGGGAAACGATCCGCGAGAACTTTATCAAATGGATCCAGCCGAAGATGCAATCAACGGATTCCGTGGTGACGATCTACCTCGTAGCGGCCGAAGGTGGCGGTATCCGCGCGGCTACATTTACTGCAGTAGCTTTGAAAAAAATGGAAGAATTACAGCCGGGTTTTATGGACAAGGTATATGCCATCAGTGGCGTATCGGGCGGCGGCGTAGGCAGTTGCTTTTATGCCGCTTATCGGAAGGACCAGCTGAGTGGGGCATTTGATGGCTTCCCATCTTCATCTACGGCATTTGATGAAACCGTAAGTGCAGATTTCCTCAGCAGTCTTACGGCTGCCTTTGTGTTCCATGATAATCTGCAGCGACTCATCCCTTTTCCCATTGAGGGCCTGAGCCGGAACAACAAGCTGGAAGACAGCTGGGCCTGGAGTTATGAGAAGCATTTGTTTGCGAAGACCATGGATCAACCCTTCCTCGATCTCTGGCAACATCCAAAAGGTAAGCAGGTACCTAATTTGTTGATCAACGGTCTGCTTGCCGAGACAGGTCAGAAGACCATCGTTTCTAATTTAGTGTTGTCTGACAGTATATTCAAGGACGACATAGACGTACTTCGAGTGCTTGGACAAGATGTGGCGGTGAAGACCGCTGCCTCCCTCTGCTCCCGGTTTCCACTGATCACATCGGGGGCTTTGATCAGGATCGATGGAAAGCAGAAAGGTCATATTGTGGACGGTGGCTACAAAGAAAACTCCGGGATTGAAACGGCCTGGCAGTTGGCGATCGCATTGAACAACCTGATTGATGAAACGGAACTTG
>JBEISY010000343.1:0-3059 GCA_040375175.1 Chitinophagaceae bacterium | reverse complement strand
GTACGATGAGATCGAGAAATCCATGGTCCATCAGAAACTCGGCCGTCTGAAATCCGTCAGGCAGATCCTTCTTGATGGTTTCCTTGATCACACGCGGACCGGCAAAGCCGATCATCGCACCTGGTTCTCCAATATTGATGTCACCCATCATCGCAAAAGACGCTGTTGTTCCGCCGTAAGTAGGGTCAGTACAGAGCGATATATAAGCGAGTCTGGCGTCAGCCAAAAGAGAAATTTTTCCGAGTGTCTTGGGAAGCTGCATCAAAGAAAACGCAGACTCCATCATACGTGCGCCACCACTCTTGCTGATGATCATCAGTGGCATTTTATGTTCCAGGCAATGGTCACAGGCCCTCGAAATTTTCTCACCCATCACACTCCCGAGGGAACCACCGATGAAGTTGAAATCCATACAACATACCACGAGATCAGACCCATGAACCTTGCCCACGGCCACCGAAATGGAATCATGGAGCCCTGTTTTATCATACGCCTAAACAAGTCGCTTTTTGTATGGCTTCAGGTCACTGAAGCCCAGGAAGTCAACAGACTTCACCTGCGCAAACAGTTCCGTGTATTGCTTATCGTCAAAGATGATCTCGAAATAATCGGCACTCGCTATCCTGTGATGGTAGCTGCATTGCGGGCACACAAAGAAGGCCTCTTTCAGGTCCTGGTTCGTGGCGGTGTATTTGCACTGCGGACATTTGATCCACAGGCCTTCAGGCGTATCCTTTTTCTCCGAGGTGGAGGTGAGAATACCCTTCCTGACCCGCTTGAACCAGCTGGACGACTCTACTTCTTTGTTCGTATCTGAGCCCGGAATGAAATCTTCCTGATTAAATTCCATGTGGCAATATACGTTAATTATGCAATGGTGATGCTGTTGTCAAGGTATACATCCTGCGTGGCTTCCAGGATCTCAACCCCTTCTTTGAAGGGCCTCTGGAAGGCTTTGCGACCCAGGATCAGACCCATACCACCGGCACGCTTATTGACTACGGCGGTAGCTACAGAATCAGCCAGGTCAGACGTACCCTTAGACTCACCACCTGAGTTGATCAACCCGATCCTGCCACTGTAGCAGTTCAACACCTGATAACGGGTGAGATCGATGGGATGATCTGTGGTCAGTTTCTCGTAAACCAGTTTGCTGGTCTTGCCATGCTTGGTTGCGAGGTAACCGCCATTATTAGTAGGAAGTTTTTGCTTAATGATATCAGCCTGCAAAGTAACCCCGAGGTGGTTCGCCTGACCTGTAAGGTCTGCAGAAGTGTGGTAATCTACACCGTCTACTTTGAACCCATTGTTGCGGGTGTAGCACCACAGGATGGTGAACATACCCAATTGATGCGCCAGCTCAAAAGCTTCAGCCACTTCTTTCAGTTGCTTTGCACTTTCAGCGGAGCCCCAATAGATGGTGGCACCCACACCCACAGCACCCATATCCCATGCGTTCTTTACAGAGCCGAACATGGTTTGGTCATACTTGTTGGGCATACTCAGGAATTCATTGTGGTTGATCTTTACAATGAATGGAATCTTATGCGCATATTTTCTGCTCATCAATCCGAGCACACCATAGGTTGACGCAACACCGTTGCAACCGCCTTCAATGGCCAGTTTGATGATATTTTCAGGATCGAAATAAATAGGATTGGGAGAAAAGGCAGAACCAGCACTATGCTCAATGCCCTGGTCAACAGGGAAGATAGAGCAGTAGCCGGTATCAGCGAGGCGCCCGTGTCCGAGCAAGGCCTGCAGGTTTCTAAGGGTTTGGTTACTCCTGTTGCTGTTCACCCAGATCTTGTCAACATGATCAGCACTTGGCAATGTGATATCATTTTTATCGATGGTCTTACATGTATGTCCAAGTAGATACTCCGCCTGATCGCCGAGCAGCTGAACGAGTCTGTTGTTAGCCATTGGTTGTCTAGATTTTTGATTTTCGCAAATATAAGGAATGAACGTTGAAGCCTGTGCAATCAAATTGGCAGGGCGGTAGATGGTGTGAAAAGGGTGACTAACTTCGCAGGATGATAACAGTTACCGATCAAACGGGTGAGCAGATCAGCCTGCCCCATGCACCCAGACGTATTGTTTCCCTGGTTCCCTCCCAAACCGAGTTGCTACATGATCTGGGTCTGGAAGACGAGGTGGTGGGCATTACGAAGTTCTGCGTTCATCCTGAGAGCTGGTTTCGCACCAAAACCAGAATTGGAGGCACTAAGAAGGTGGAAGTTGGAAGGTTGAAGGCACTAGGCCCTGACCTGGTGATTGCGAATAAGGAGGAAAATACGAAGGAGGATGTGGAAGCGATCCGGGCTTTTTGTCCGGTTTGGACCAGCGACGTCGTTACTATTGAGGATGCCCTGACAATGATCCGCGAGATTTCTTTTTTGTGCGGGTTGGAGGTTGAGGGTAGGAGGTTGGAGATGGAAATAAAGGAATCGTTAGCGGGCATTAAACCCCTGAACCTGAAGGCGGCTTACCTGATCTGGAAAGATCCCTATATGACAGCTGGCGGGGATACCTTCATTCACCACATGATGGAAGCGGCTGGCATTGAAAATGTATTCAAGGAAAAATCAAGATACCCTGAGATTAGCGTTGAGAACATCAGGGATAGCGGAGCTAATTTGATTCTATTATCTTCGGAACCTTATCGATTCAAAAACAAGCATATAGAAGCTTTATCTACAGTTTTACCAGAACAAAAGATTCTCTTATTAGATGGTGAACTGTTCAGCTGGTACGGCTCCCGCATCCGCCATTTTGCAGGCTATATCAGGGATCTAAACCTAACCCCTAAACCCTAACCCCTCCATTGCCCCATTGGCTAATTGGCCAATTGTCTAATTGCCAAAAAAATTCCCCCCGGTATCAGCGGAGGGAAAGATTTTTTCGGAGCCAAGTGAAGGTTTTTCTTGGATTGGACTGGCTTTCTAAGGGATCTTGGATTTCGTAGCTTTCATCGATCTGGATCAATCATCTATGTTAAACTGATTTTTTCTGATTGTCCTGGATTTTCAGTCGGCTTTGGATTTTGTTGGTTTTTC
>JBEISY010000127.1:0-5709 GCA_040375175.1 Chitinophagaceae bacterium | reverse complement strand
GCCCAGGAATTTCAGGCGCTCACGGATAGGGATAGACGAATCTGCTGCTTCCTGTAAAACCCTGGCATTGAAACTTAGCCAGCTGATGTCTCTTGGAAGTGGGTTGATCTTTTTCTTGGTACTAACCATATGTGTAAAAATAACGATAGGCGCGAAAATGCATTATTAAGTTTTTTTCAAAGTTTACGGATGGTTTCTATTATGGACGTAGTGGAATAACCTTGGACGATGGGTATGATTTTTACTTCGCCACCCCTGGCCAACACTTCGCTCGCACCTACTACCTGGTCCGGCGTATAATCTCCACCTTTAACGATCACGTCAGGTTGTAACACATCAATTAACGCTTTCGGCGTAGGTTCATCGAATAGAGTGACTACATCAACCAATTGCAGAGATGCCATCATCCATGACCTGAAGGCTTCATCATTGACCGGGCGCTCCGGGCCTTTTAGTCGTTGTACAGAAGCATCTGTATTCAAGCCAACCACCAGCACATCCCCAAAGCCAGCAGAAGCTGTTATCACCTCCAGATGACCACGATGAAGGATATCAAAACAGCCATTCGTAAAAACAACTTTTTTACCTTCCGAGTGCCAGGTCCTGGCCAACTTTTCCAAGGCGTCCCTGCCCAGGATCTTATTCCGTATGGATAGGTTCAGTTTCATTTTTTTTTCGGTTATACCAGGGCAAAAATATCAGGCATATAAAACCAACACCCAGTACCATAAGTGTCTGTACCAACCACAGCAACCATCCAAAGGCCAGACCGTTTGCTTCAGGTATGCCATATAACGTAAGTGTTTTCTGGACAGCAAACTGGTAGGCGCCAATACCGCCTTGTGTAACGATCATGGCAAGGCTTCCAAATGACAAAAGGGTAAACGAAGGTGCTATTCCCAGATGTGATACTGGCTCCATGGCGTAAAACCCAAGCCGTATGGAAAGGAGGTACATGGCCCAGATAAACACCGAATGCAGGAAAAAAGCAGTCTTATTTTTTACGTGTCTTACACTGGTCAGGCCCTCTGTAATGCCACGAAGCACATTCCTGATTCTTGCGATGATGTTGATGTGTGCAAATCTTGAAAGGATGACGCGAATGATCAGGAAACCTGCGATGATGGCTGTTAGCGGTCCAAATAATTTCATCGGTGCCGCACGCCAGACCGCCCATCGGCTTCCGAATTCAGCAGATGCAAATTCACCTACTACATCTACCTGAATAATAATCGTAATAAAGATCACCAGTAATAAACAAATGACATCAAACGCCCGTTCTGCCACCATGGTTCCTACCAGTTTATCAGCAGGTACTTTCTCATACCGTGCCAGCAGGGTGCATTTCATCACTTCACCCAGTCTCGGGACCAATAGGTTGAAAAAATAGCCCAGCATAACGGCGATGAACGTGTTGGTGCGGGAAGGCTGAGCACCGAGGGGCTCCATCAATATGCGCCATCTTAGAGCCCTGCTGTAGTGACTGGCCAAAAGCAGTAACATAGCGGGGAGTACCAACAGGTACTTTGCCTCCTTCAGTGAGGAAGTCATCATTTTTACCTGTTCAGGTGTTAGGTTCCGCGTGGTCAGCCAAAGCAGGAAGACTCCCAGTCCGAGAAAGAAAATGTATTGGACTATGGTGACCAGTGTTTTTCGCATCAGACCAATTAACGGGGAAGTTTATTATCGGCTGCGGGAAAAATCACCCAGGGTTTAAAAGTCCTGGCTTTTTCAAAATCCATCCTGGCATAAGAAATAATGATCACAATATCACCTGTTGCGCCAAGCCTTGCAGCGGGACCGTTCAAACAGCAGACCCCACTACCACGCCGTCCTTTGATCAGGTAGGTTTCCAGACGGGTTCCGGTGTTTACATTGACTACCTGAATTTTTTCGTGCTCAATCATATTGGCCGCGTCCATCAGGTCCTCATCAAGGGTCAGGCTTCCAACATAATGGAGATTCGCTTCGGTGATAACGACCCGGTGTACTTTTGATTTCAATACTTCGATATCCATAGCCTTACAAAGTTATAAGAAATAGGTCATTATGCCTTGGGGTCAGGTGATGATCATATTATCAATCAGTCTCACCTCCTCTATAAAGGCGGCGATGAGCAGAACGAGACTTTCTTTTCCATCCCAATGATCCCTGAGTTCCAGGTTGCCCGCATTGGCAAAGGAAACATAATCTGGCCTGAACCCTTGTTGAAACAGGAACTGCGTCCCATACTTTTGAAGCCCGGAAAGGCTACCCGGTTGAACATGTGTTTTTGCATAGCTGAGCATCTGGAAGATGGCACTCGCCTTTTCCCTGACGGTAGGGGACAGCCGTATGTTCCTGCTGCTCATGGCCAAACCGCTTTCTTCCCGTAGAGTAGGGCAAATCCGGAGGCTTACCGATTTACCGGTCAGGTATACCAACCGTTGTATAACCATGCATTGTTGATAATCTTTCTGCCCCAGATACAACTGGTGGGGTTCAACGATATCCAGCAAGCGATTCACTACCTGGCATACACCCTGAAAATGCCCGGGCCTGGATGATCCCTCCAGGACAGTATCGAGCATGCCTAAATCATATGTTTCGAGCTGCGTAAAGCCATGAGGGTAAATCTCAGATACCGCGGGGAGGAAAAGCACATCACATTTCTCATTTTCCAGCAGCCTGATATCCTGCTCAAGGGTGATTGGGTATTTCTGAAAATCCTTCGGATCATTGAACTGCGCCGGATTCACAAAAATACTGCTCACAACTGCTGTGTTTTCTGCTTTTGCGGTGCTGATCAACTGCAGGTGTCCGCCATGAAGTGCCCCCATGGTGGGTACAAACCCCAGTTTACCCTCTGTTTTCAGCCTGGAAAGGTGCTTTTTCAGCGCAGTATAGTCTTTGAAAATAATCATGCTGATGGCTTACAGAACCGTCAAGTCCGGCAATGTGCGTAAGATTCATTACCTTTGCCAACCTTTTCGGCCCTTAATCTTAAATAACTATTAACGGGAATGCTAGCAAAGAAAAGAATTTTATTCATAGCCAACGAGATGTCGCCCTACCTTGAACTGACCGAGTTCTCGGAGATTGTCAACAAGCTCGCTATCAAGGCTAATGACAGTGGATTTGAGGTTCGCTGCATTATGCCAAGGTTCGGCGTGATCAATGAAAGACGACACCGTCTGCATGAAGTGGTCCGATTGTCTGGGATCAACGTATCTATCGACAATGATGATTTCCCACTGCAGATCAAAGTAGCCTCCCTTCCCAACGCGAGGCTCCAGGTTTACTTCCTTGATAATGAGGACATGTTCAAGCGCAAATTTGTGTTTACGGATGAACAGGAGAACTGGTATGAAGACAATGCCCTCCGCAGCATATTTTTCTGCAAGGGGGCCCTGGAAACGGTAAAGAAATTCGGTTGGCCTCCGGACATCATTCATGCGTCAGGATGGATGACAGGCTTGATCCCGGCCTATCTTAAAACAGTATATAAGAAGGAGCCGGTATTCAGTAACTGCAAGATCGTGTACACCATCGGCTCCAACACCTTCAAGGATAAAATGGGTGCAGACTTTATCAAAAAAGCGCAGATTCATGCGTCCATTAAGGATAAAGACCTGGAATCCTACAAGGAAGCTACCAATACCGGCATGTTCAGGGGTGGAGCCAGTTATGCCGATGCCATTACTTTTGGCGCAGAAAAAGTGGAGAAGAAACTCGTGGAAGAGTTTGGAAAAGTGCGCGGTAAAAAAGTCATCACTTTTAACCCTGAGTCTGATTTAACAGACTATTTACAATTGTATCGCGACCTTGCGGACAAGTAAGCCTTCGAACAAGCATAATCTACTACCGGTGAATTGGAAAAAGCCTTGGATTGGATCTGCCCTTTTGATCATTGTGATTATTGCCAGCTGTACAAAGATTTCCAGTACGGAAATTGGTCAGGATCTTATCCCTGCAGTTGATAATATTAAAACGTTTGATACTACGTTGGAAGTGATCACAGAGAATTTCTTGTTCACAGATTCTGCCCATCCCCGGATTACGAGGACAAATGTTGGAGGCGCACCGGAACTCCTCGCCGGATATATCAGCAATGACCCGCAGTTTGGAACAACCAATGCGTCCATGTATTTCTTCCTCAGCCCTCCGGCATTTCCCGCACCTTATCGGGTTATGGATAGTCTTTATCTGGATTCAATTGTGCTCTGTGTAAGGTGGAACGGCAACACGATAGGAGATACTCTACAGAATCAAAGATTCAATGTATTCAGACTCCGGGAGCAACTTAGACCGGATTCGGCCTACAAAACCAGTGATAATTTTGCAGTATCTGATCTTCTTGGTTCCAGGACGTTCCGTCCCGAAAGCCTCAAAGACTCGCTTTTTGTGCGGGAACAAAAACTGAACAGGCAACTCCGCATCCGCCTGAGTAATGATTTTGGAAATGAAGTGCTGAAATGGGATACAGCAGTAGGCAAACCCCTAAGCAATGACTCTGTTTTCAGGAGAACCCTGCCAGGTTTTGCCCTCCAGCCAGACCTTGCCGGAGCCCCCGGTGCCAATGCATTGATGGGTTTTCTGATCAGCGATACCAATAGCTATGTGAGACTCTATTATCGTTACGACAGCCTTGGCGTACGAGACACCACATTCACCACCTATCGCTATGTGATCAATGGTGGTTTTGCAAACAATATTACGCGGAACTACAATGGATCATTGGCAGGGCAGGCTGCAAGGCCCGGCCAGGACAGCATAGTGTATATCCAGACCTCCCCCGGAACCTATGCAAAGGTCAGAATACCCGGAATAGAAGGCTTTAAGGCAGCAAAAGGGAATGTGGTGATCAATAGGGCAGAACTGGTGATGCAGCAAGTGCCCGCAACCGGCCAGTTTAATGAATTTTTTCCTCCTCCAGATCTCTTGTACGTAGACTATTTTGATTCTATTGCAGGACTTCAGCGTCCATTCCTTGATGATGGATTTTCCGTAGGGACTTATACACCAGCTTTTCTGGGTGGTTTCCGCAAATACGTTCCCGGCCCCAGCGGGGTGCCCGTAGCGGAATATAGGTTCACTTTGTCCAGGTATGTTCAGGGCATGGTTACCAAAAACAACTACAATAACCCGATTTATCTTTATTCTCCATACTATATCCGGTATGTGAACCCGATTATCTTCCAAACGGTCAATAGTATGGCCAAAGGAAGGGTGAAACTCGGCGGTGGCTCCAATAAGCAACAAAAAATGTATGTTCGAATTATTTATTCGAAATTATAAGTAGCTATTTTTCTAAGTATCTTCGCCAGCAAATTTGTAAACCCAAGTCCAATCTATGCCTTATTTATTTACGTCAGAAAGCGTTTCTGAAGGCCATCCTGACAAGATCGCAGACCAGATTTCCGATGCCCTGATTGACAATTTTCTTGCCTGGGACCCACAGTCCAAGGTAGCTTGTGAAACACTGGTGACAACAGGCCAGGTTGTTCTCGCAGGTGAGGTTAAGTCAAAAACCTATCTGGACGTGCAAAAGATTGCCCGCGAAGTGATCGCGAGGATCGGATACACGAAGAGTGAATACATGTTTGAAGCCAATTCATGCGGCATTATTTCAGCCATCCATGAGCAATCTCCCGATATAAACCAGGGTGTGGAGCGTAAGAAAAAAGAAGATCAGGGTGCTGGCGACCAGGGTATGATGTTTGGTTATGC
>JBEISY010000051.1:0-8681 GCA_040375175.1 Chitinophagaceae bacterium | reverse complement strand
CCCAGGTCAATACATAAAATGTAGAAGCGATCAGCGTGATCCCCAAGCCAATCAGTAGTGCTTTTCCAACACTGATCTTCCCGCCGAGGAACTGATTGCGAAATTGGCGGATGGCCACATAGATCATGGAAAATGCCATAATCATTGAAGCAAAGCCATAGATCATCCCTACTGTGAGGTTATGATCCTTGTTGATAAATATGCCGAGTATCATTAGCGCGCTCACGATGAGACCGGCAATCAGTCCATACGTAAGAATGATCTTTTTCATCTGTGTTGTTTTGCAGGCAAGATAGCGGGTGGAAGGTAAGGAGTTTTCATACTTTAGTATGAAAAATACATCAATACCCTTGTTTCATACCAAAGCGGGCCTATGATTCTATGATGCCTGGGACTTTCCTTTTCTGTATGGCCTGTGTTCTCCTTTTGACATCCAGTTTCTCAAACAATTGGCTCGCATGAGATTTCACCGTTCTCGGCATTGCTCAATCCATCGGCCATTCCTTTCAGTACTTTCCTTCCGCGGTTCGTTTAGTTTTCTGGCGAGCCAGTTGCCGATGAACAAGAACAAAAGTGCTAAGGCACCAGTGTAGAGTTCAAGGGAAGGCTTCATCACCAGCCACCGCAATTCCAGGTTTCGGATCAATACCGTTGCTGCACCCAGTACGAATGCATAGCCCGGAATGGCTGGGCATCGTAGACAGGATGGCCTCAAATCCCTATGGGGACTACTTTTGGGGCTATTCTGCCGCTTTGGGCATCGTAAAATTTCAGGGTAAAAATTTGGTTGGATGGATTCGTTTCCTAAATTTGGAATCATGACAAGCGCAAGGGCATACCGTTACTTTTATTTTGGTTTCTATTTTACCAATAGAGCGGGATTGCTTTTGTCTGATTCGCAATAAAAACCGAACCAACATAAAGGATCCCGCTGAGAGGCGGGATTTTTTTTTATATGCAAACGAAAACGAACAATAGCAACGGCCCGGCAAGGGTATCTATCCAGGGATTTGAAGGGTCCTTCCACCAGGTGGCGGCAAGGCATTATTTCGGGAAAGACGTGGAAGTGATCCCCTGCGCCACTTTCCGGGAAGTGGTAAAGATCGCCGCCAATAAAAAAGAGAGTGAAGGCGGGGTGATGGCTATCGAGAATTCCATCGCCGGAAGCATTCTTCCCAATTACAACCTCCTTCAGAAATCAAACCTGCGCATCACCGGCGAGGTGTACCTGCAGATCAAACAGAATCTGCTCGTGAATCCCGGCGTGAAACTGGAAGATATCCGCGAGGTGCATTCACATCATATGGCTCTGCAGCAATGCCTTGGATATCTTGATCAGCACCACTGGAAGCTGGTGGAAACGGAAGACACTGCACTCTCGGCCAAACATGTGCACCAGAAGAAATCCAAGCACATCGCTGCGATCGCGAGTAAACTGGCGGCAGAGTTGTTTGGCCTGGAAGTCATCGCCCCCAATATCCACACCATGAAAAACAACTATACGCGTTTCCTCATCCTGCACAGGGAAGGGGAGGTGCCGGAAGCAGCAGATGCCAACAAGGCATCGGTCAATTTCAACACGGATCATTCGCGGGGAAGCCTGGCAAAAGTGTTGTCAAGGATCGCAGATGGCGGCATCAACCTTAGCAAGCTTCAGAGTTTTCCGATCCCTGGCTCTGATTTCAAATACAGTTTTCACGCCGATATGGAGTTTGAATCGCTGAACCAGTTTCATCGGGTCATCACGCAGATCGGTCCCCTTACGGAGAACCTGAAAGTATACGGCGTATATAAAAACGGCATGGAGAAAAAATAGTATGATGAAGGAGATCAAAACATCTGGCAGATTGAATGGAATAGGTGAATACTATTTCTCGAAGAAATTACGGGAGATCGATGAGTTGAATAAACAAGGCAAGCAGATCATCAACCTCGGCATTGGCAGCCCCGATCTTCCGCCACATCATTCTGTTGTGGCGGTGCTCGCAGAAGAAAGTGCAAAGCCTAACGTGCACGCATACCAGAGTTATAAAGGCTCACCAGTGTTACGAAAGGCGTTTACAGATTGGTATGCCACCTGGTATGGAGTAACGCTGGATGCGGACACAGAGATACTGCCTTTGATCGGCAGCAAGGAAGGCATCATGCACATCTGCATGACTTACCTTGAAGAGGGTGATGAGGCGCTGGTGCCCAATCCTGGTTATCCCACCTACCAAAGCGCTGTGAAGCTCGCCGGGGGCACGGTACGCAGCTACACCTTGACGGAAGCCAATGGATGGTTTCCCGATTTCGATGCGCTGGAGCAAGAAGATTTGTCGCGCGTGAAACTCATGTGGGTCAACTATCCGCATATGCCTACCGGAACGTCAGCTACAGACGAAGTGTTTGAACAGTTGGTGGCTTTCGGAAAGAAGCATGGGATATTGATCTGTCACGACAACCCCTATAGTTTCATTTTGAACGATACGCCGAAAAGTATTCTGGCGGTGCCGGGTGCGAAAGATATTGTGCTTGAGCTGAACTCGCTCAGCAAGGCGCAGAATATGGCAGGATGGAGAGTGGGCATATTGGCCGGTGCCAAAGAGAGGATCAATGAAGTGTTGACCTTCAAGAGCACTATGGACAGTGGAATGTTTCTTCCCGTTCAGCTGGCTGCGGCTAAAGCACTAACCTTGGGTAAGGATTGGTACACGGCCTTGAATCAGGTGTATTCCTCCCGGCGTACCAGGGCCTTTGCTATCCTGGATCAGATGGGTTGTGTATATGATCCAAGGCAGACAGGCATGTTCGTATGGGCACGGATCCCGGAAGGGTATGCCGATGGATATACATTGAGCGATGAGATCCTCTACGGTGCTAATGTGTTCATTACGCCGGGCGGCATCTTTGGGCCAGCGGGGAATGGGTATGTGCGGGTGAGCTTATGCAGTACCGAGGAGAAACTGGAACAAGCGCTTTTTAGAATACAACAGTTGGCAATTATCAATTAGACTATCATGGAGCGGAAAGTAGTAACCATTGTGGGTATTGGATTGATAGGAGGAAGCCTTGCTTTGCAGCTCAATGAAAAAGGACTGGCATCCCGGATCATTGGAGTGGAGGCCAGTGAGGCGCATGCAAAACAAGCCTTGGAACTGGGATTGGTAGACGAGATCCTGCCCCTGGATGCAGCCATTGCGGCTTCCGATGTGGTGATCCTGGCCATTCCGGTAGACAGCATCGTGCAGATCCTGCCATCGATCCTGGACAAAATAGATCAGCAGATCCTGATAGACCTCGGTTCAACAAAATCCGCACTGGTTGCTAACGTAGACGGACACCCGAAAAGAAAACGCTATGTGCCTGCACACCCAATGTGGGGTACGGAGTATAGTGGTCCGGCCGCGGCGGTGCGGGGAGCCTTTGAGAACAAGGCCGTGGTGATCTGCAATTCCGAGGCGGCGGATGCAGACGCGGTGGAGTGGACGAGGAACATGTTTCGCAAGATTGGCATGCACCTGATTGAAATGGATGCCAACGATCATGATCTGCATGCGGCCTATGTGAGTCATATCTCGCACATCACTTCCTTTGCACTCGCAAATACGGTGCTGGAGAAAGAGCGGGAAGACCGGGCCATTTTTGAAATGGCGAGTGCGGGTTTTGAAAGTACGGTGCGGCTCGCGAAAAGCAATCCCGATATGTGGGTGCCCATTTTGATGCAGAACAGGGAGAATGTGCTGGACGTGCTCAATGAACATATTGCGCAGCTGCGTAAGTTCAAGAGTTGCCTGGAGAAAGAGAACTGGGATTATCTGCGGGAGCTTATGGAAGATGCTAATCGTATACGGAGGATTTTAGGGTGAGTGTTTAGGGTGAGTGTTAAGTAACAATTAACAAATAACAACTAGCTATTAGCAATTAGCTAATAGCGTAAATCAGAAAAGATGAACATTCTGGAAACATGGAACAAAAGGCCGCTCATTATTTCCGGGCCATGCAGTGCTGAAACAGAAGCACAGGTCCTGGAAACGGCAGACCGCTTGAAGGCCACAGGAAAAGTAGACATGCTGCGTGCCGGCATCTGGAAGCCCCGCACGCGCCCCGGCAGTTTTGAAGGCATTGGCACCAAGGGCCTGCCCTGGCTGCAACAGGCCAAGCGAAACACGGGTTTGCCCATCACGGTGGAAGTAGCAACCGGCAAGCAGGTGGAAGATGCCTTGCATTTTGATGTGGATGTATTGTGGATCGGTGCGCGTACCACGGTGAACCCTTTCAGTGTGCAGGAAGTGGCAGATGCGCTTCGAGGTGTGAATGTGCCAGTGTTGATCAAGAACCCCATTAACCCTGACCTGGAACTGTGGACCGGTGCGGTGGAGCGGGTGGCCAAAGCCGGCGTGAACAACATCGGCCTCATTCATCGGGGTTTCTCTTCTTACGGCAATACCGAATATCGCAACGCACCCATGTGGCATATGGTCATTGAAATGAAGCGCCGGAATCCGGATATGATCCTCATCAATGATCCCTCGCACATCTGCGGCAGACGCGATATTCTGGCCGATGTGGCGCAGAAGGCGATCGACCTTGACTTTGATGGTCTGATGATTGAAAGCCATATTGATCCGGATAATGCGTGGAGTGATGCCAAACAGCAGATCACTCCGGAAAGGTTGTCAGAAATGCTCTCCAACATCATCTGGAGAAAAGAAGACGTATCTTCAGAGAACTTCCATGTGGCGCTGGATAAACTGCGCGAGCAGATCAACCAGTTGGATGATGAATTGATGTTGTTGCTGGGGCAGCGGATGAAGGTGGCGGATCAGATCGGCAAGTATAAAAAAGACAACAACGTCACTATTCTGCAAACCAACCGTTGGAACCAGATCCTGGACCGCGCGTATGGAAAGTCCGATAAACTGGGACTGAGCCGTGAGTTCATCACCAAGTACCTTGATGCCGTACATATGGAATCCATCAACAGGCAAAACCAGATCATGAACGCATAAAATGGAACAGCAGACCATCTACCTTTTTGTTCACGTCATCCTTGAAGTGGAGGACCACAAACCGTTGCTCAAAAACGTGCTGCGGGTGGTCTATTTTTCCTGGCTCAAGAAGTCGATGGCAGAGAAAGGTGTGCGGCTGCAAGCCATTGGCGGAGGGGAGGATCATGTGCACCTGTTGGTGCAGTTGCATCCCGCGCAGAACCTGATGCAGGTGGTCAGGCAAATCAAGGACGAAAGCCTCAGTTTTATTGGCAGCAATCATTTCAGCAAGGAAACTTTTGCATGGAAAGAAAGCTACACTGCTTTCTCAGTGAGCCCGGGCGCCTTTAAGCAAACGCTGGACTATATTGAACGGCAGGAGGAGTACCACCAGCAAAAGACTTTCGCGCAGGAGATGGAACAGATTTCAAAAACACGTATCGATATTCATGAATCCAACACGTAGCCTTCGCTTCGGGCAGAAGAAAGTTGATTATTATTTCTCAGGACGGTTTCAACAATTATCCTCCATCACGGATAAAAAGAACACTGTTATTGTAACGGATGAAAACGTCTTCAGTGCACACCATCCCAAATTCAAGGGCTGGAACGTGATCTGTCTGAAACCCGGGGAAGCTTATAAGATTCAGGCCACTGCTGATTCGGTGATCGAAACGCTCATCGGACTGGAAGCGGACCGAAAGACAACCCTGGTAGGTGTGGGTGGCGGCGTGATTACGGACCTCACGGGTTATGTGGCCTCGGTTTATATGCGTGGCATCAATGTAGGCTTTGTGCCCACCACCATTCTAGCGATGGTTGATGCGGCCATCGGTGGGAAGAATGGGATCGATGTGGGTGAGTATAAGGACATGGTGGGCCTGATCAGACAGCCCTCTTTTCTTTTGTATGATACCAGCTTTTTGTCGTCACTACCTGATGTTTTATGGTCCGATGGCTTTGCCGAAGTGATCAAACATGCCTGCATCCGTGATGCAGCGATGTTCAGGAAACTTGAACAGGAAGATATTGCCAGCCTGCAGAAGAAAAAGAAATTACTCGCTGAGATCATCCAGCGCAATGCGTTGTTGAAATCGGCTGTAGTGCAGAAAGACGAGTTTGAGACGGGAGATCGCAAATTGCTCAACTTTGGTCATACCCTCGGGCATGCCATCGAGACACAATACGAGATCAGTCATGGACAGGCGGTATCCATTGGGATGCACTATGCGTGCAAACTCAGTGAGTCGCTTACCGGTTTCAGGCACACAGAAAAAGTGGCGGGTCTGCTGTCACAGTATGGACTCCCCATTGATGCAAATTTCAAACTGGAGAAAGTGGTGAACATCATGAAGATGGACAAGAAGCGGATGCGCTCATCAATACACTATGTATTGCTGAAGGCGATTGGCAAAGGCGTGTTGCAGGAGTTGGAATTTAAACAGTTGGAGAAACTGTTGCAAAACTTGGTAAAAGCATGATCGTAATGATACAACCCGGTGGCGTTAAAGGCAGTATAGAGGCGCCGGCATCTAAAAGCTCCATGCAGCGTGCATTGGCTGCGGCCCTGATCCGTAAGGGGGAGACGGTGATCCACAATCCCGGCACCAGCAATGACGACAAGGCTGCATTGCAGAATATTCAAAAGTTGGGCGCAGAAGCGCGTTGGGAAGAAGGCAAACTGGTTGTGAACAGCAAAGGGGTAAACCCGGTTCAAGATACCATTGATTGCGGAGAGAGTGGTCTCGGCATCCGTATGTTTACGCCCATCACTGCCGTGAGTAACCGAAAACTAACGGTAACGGGTAGTGGAAGTTTGACCACGAGACCCATGGATTTTTTTGACGAGATCTTTCCTAAACTCGGGATACAAATTCAGTCCAATGGCGGTAAACTTCCGTTGCAGATCCAGGGTCCATTGACGCCTGCAAATGTGGAGGTAGATGGCTCATTGAGTTCGCAGTTTTTGACGGGGCTGCTGATGGCTTACGCGGCCGTGAATGCCAATGATGTGACCATCACCGTGAAGGACCTGAAGAGCAAGCCATACATCGATCTGACGCTTGCGGTGCTAAAAGACTTTGGCTGGGAAGTGGAGCAGAACAATCACGAAACATTTTATTTCCCGGGCAGGAAGCTGCCTCTTCAGGGAAAGATTGATTATAGGGTAGAAGGAGATTGGAGCGGAGCCGCCTTCCTGTTGGTGGCTGGCGCTATTGCCGGCGATATCACCGTTTCGGGATTGGATCCGCAATCCACACAGGCTGATAAAGCGGTGCTGCAGGCCATGATGGCTGCGGGTGTAGGCATGTCCGTCATGCCGGAAACCATTGAGATCCGCAAGAGCCTGATGAAAGGATATCAGTTTGATGCTACAGAATGTCCTGACCTGTTTCCGCCGCTGGTAGCCCTCGCTGCCTATGCACAGGGAACAAGTGTAATCTCCGGTGCAAAAAGACTGACCCATAAGGAAAGCAACAGGGCCTTAACTTTACAGGAAGAGTTCGGGAAGATGGGTGTGCGGATCGAGTTGCAGGATGATCTCATGGTCATCCATGGTGGTGGTGGATTGAAGGGCGCAGTGACGCATTCCCACCATGATCATCGGATCGCGATGGCCATCGCGGTGGCAGCCCTGGGTGCGGATGGCGGGATTGAGATCCATGAGGCCGAAGCCATCAACAAATCGTATCCTGATTTTTATGACGATATGCGGTTACTCGGTGCCGTTATACAATAAACTACTGGCATGAATGCATTTGGCAGAATATTTCGCGTAAACATTTTCGGTGAATCACATGGTGAATCCGCCGGTGTGAACATTGATGGTTGTCCGGCCGGACTCTCCCTCACCGTTGAAGATTTTCTGGAAGACCTGGAACGTCGTAAGGGCGGCACCCAAAAAGGAACTACGCCAAGACAGGAAGAGGATCTTCCGATTTTCAAGAGTGGACTATACAATGGTCACACCACGGGTGCGCCCATCACTATTTTATTTGAAAACAAAAACACCCGTTCAGGTGATTATGATAAGCTGCGCGCGGTGCCCAGGCCGGGACATGCGGACTGGGTGGCGCACCAGAAATTTGGCGGGTTTGAAGACTATCGTGGGGGCGGGCATTTCAGCGGCAGGCTTACTGTGAGCCTCGTAGCGGCAGGTGTCATCGCTAAAAAATTGCTGGGCAACATGCAGGTCAGTGCCACGATCATTGAAGTGGGCGGAGAAAAAGATATTGAGAAAGGATTGCAAAAAGGCATTAACGCCAAGGATTCTGTTGGTGGCATTGTAGAATGTGTTGTCACTGGTGTTCCGGTGGGTTTAGGTGAGCCGTTTTTTGATTCATTGGAGTCCCTCCTAGCGCATGCCGTATTTGCGATACCTGCGGTGCGAGGTATTGAATTTGGAACCGGATTTGCAGCGGCAAAAATGTTTGGCATTGATCACAATGATGTCATCAATAATATGGAAGGCGAGACGGCCACCAATCACGCCGGTGGAATTGTTGGGGGCATAAGCAATGGCAATCCGCTCGTGTTTCGCATTGCCATCAAGCCCACTTCATCCACACCCAAAGAACAGTTCACATTGAATAGGGAAACTGGTGTGAAAGAAGCTTTCTCCGTGCAGGGAAGGCATGATCTCTGCATTGCCTTACGCGTACCTCCGGTATTGGAAGCCGTGACGGCGATGGTGCTGGCAGACCGAATGAT
>JBEISY010000134.1:0-5553 GCA_040375175.1 Chitinophagaceae bacterium | reverse complement strand
CTCGCCCGTCTTCAGGTCAAGCCTTTCAATAAAGCCCTGGTAACATCCGCCAAGGATCACGGTTGGATTGTTTGGATCAAAGGCAAGGTAGGCCGATTCACAACCTGCACCTGTTCGCCAGTCTTTCTCCGTGATGCCGCCGCCAACGGTCCTGCTCTTAATGATGACCGATGTATTGTCTTGCTGTCCGCCATAAACACTATACGGAAACTGGTTGTCTGCATTCACCCGGTAAAATTGTGCCGTGGGTTGATTGTTTATGGACGACCAGCTTTTACCCGTATTGAAACTGATCTCAGCACCGCCATCGTCGCCCAAAATCAAATTGGACGTTTGTTGCGGATTGATCCAGAGATCATGCGTATCGCCATGCCCTACACGGATATTGCTCCAGGTTTTGCCTCCGTCAATAGAACGCATCATCGGTGCATTCAATACATACACCACGTTCTCATTCAAGGGATCGGCAAACACTTCCATATAATACCAGGAACGCGCGGTGAGATCCTGGTTGGCCGACAAATGCGTCCAACTGGCACCCGCATCATCTGACCGATACACACCCGCCTTTGATTTTTCAGATTCTACTATAGCGTACACGCGGTTTGAATTGGCCCGCGAAACTGAAACACCAATTTTACCTAGTGGCGAAGGCATTCCCTTCATGATCTTCTTCCAACTTATGCCTTCATCTTCTGACTTCCACACAGCGCAACCCTCGCCGCCACTGCGCACAGACCAGGGCAAACGACGATGCTCCCATGAAGCCGCATACAAGACCCGCGGATTGTTCATGTCCATCGATAACGATGAAATGCCCGTGCTATCGTTAATGTACAAGGTCTTCTTCCATGTCAACCCGCCATCCGTAGATTTATACACACCACGATCTGTATTGTTTCCATGCACAGTACCCTGCGATGCTACATAAACTATGTCAGCGTTTTTTGGATGCACAACGATATCCGAAATATGTCTTGTTTTTTTAAGGCCGATATTACTCCAGCTTTTGCCGCCATCCACAGATTTATACACGCCGTCACCATAGGATGTCATCACACCCCGTACCGCATGTTCGCCCGTACCCACATAGATCACATTCGGATCTGATTCTGCAACAGCAATGTCACCGATAGATCCTACACCAAACTGCCCATCGGAAATATTCCGCCAGGTGATCCCTGCATCATCTGTCCGCCAAACACCACCACCCGTGTAACCAGCAAAGTAAAGCTGATCATTCCCGATCACACCACTCACTGCGTTAGACCTCCCACCCCGGTATGGTCCAATATTCCGCCATTTCAACTGCTTGAAAACAGAATCATAAGGCTTGTTGATCTCGTCCTTCACCGGTGCAATTGGCGCTTTGCGTTGCGCATACAGCGCACTGGAAAACAAGACCATAATGCAAAAAATATACTTCTCCATAATCTGGCTATTTATTATTATCAATTGCTATCTTCCAATTACTATTGTCAATTGCTAATTGTCAATTGCCAATTGTGAATTACCAATCTATTCCCTACACCCTCAAAAAATAATTCGTCCTACTCCCGCTTTCGCAATATCACTATTCAAATCCTGTATTTCTTTATCGATGGCATTCCTTCTCAATTTCAACGCCTCCCATTTTCCATGCAACACATTGAACTGGTCTTTCTGCCCCTTGGTGACATACGGCGTATTGGCATCCATCTCCCCTTTTACAAAAATGTAATCTGCAGTAAGCTTGTTGACATAATTGATGATGTCATCGTTCGACTTCGCTTTGTTTTGTACGATGTCATCTTCCCATGCTTGCATTTTCGCCGCAATGCTATCAGCTCTTTTGGCAAGTCCTTCCATTCCCTTTTTATCTTTTAACAAAGCGGAGGTCTCTTTCAACTGCGACATCGTTTTCCTTCCTTTGTTCACTGAAAGATGAATCTCGCTTGTTTCTTCACAAATTCTCTTCATCAACGCTTCCTGTTCTGCGTAGTCGGATGCAGGATAATCCAATCCGGGCCTTGGAACAACGGTGAATGTTGTGGCCTGCACTTGTCCATTCACTTTCATTCTTGCCGTATAAGTTCCTGGAGCCACCCGATATCCATCAAATGATCCTTCGATAAATACAGTGGGCACGCCTTTGATAGGTTCACCACGAAGATCCCAGACAAACCGGTTCAAGCCTTTTCTGACGGGCAGCTTCGGCTCCGCATCTGGCCCGCCAGCATATCCTACAAAGTCTTCATCGTCCTTGGATGAATAACTGCGTACCACTTCGTTCCGGCTATTGACAATGTCAAGTGTCAACGCACTGTCTTTCACCACATTCGGCAACTGATAATAGATCACGGCACCAGAAGCCTTATTGGTTCCCGCAAAACTGGGAGACGGCGATGATGGCTCGTCTACGTCATTTGGAGCATTCAATGCACTATACGCCGATGTGCGAACTACTTCTGCCGGTGCATACAATTTGAACTGCTCAATATTGTTCTGATCAAAATCTCTCAATATCTCAATATCATCCAATATCCAAAACGCCCGGCCCATGGTAGATGCCAACAGATCATCGTGATGTACTTTCAGGTCCGTCACCGGTGTAATCGGCAAACCAAGTTGCATCTGCTTCCAATCCTGGCCATTGTTGAAAGAAATATAAAACCCTGTTTCCGTACCGGCAAACAAAAGGCCCTTACGCTTCGTGTCTTCCCTGACTACCCTTGTGTATGCAGTTGGGGAAATGCCGTTGACAATCTTGATCCAGGTCTTTCCATAATCATCGGACCTGTATAAGCCAGGCGCAAAATCATTGACCTTATACCTTGTTGTTGCGATGTACACCGTAGATGCACTGTGCGGACTCACTTCAATACTGTTGATCAGGCACTCTTGTAACCCTATGGGCGTAACATTCGTCCAGTTCTTCCCGCCATCTTTAGTGATGTGTAACAACCCATCATCACTACCGGTATAGATCACGCCTTTTTCATGGGGCGACTCAATCACATAAGATAATGTGCCGTAGTTCTCTCCGCCAGCACCTTCATTCGTAAAAGGTGTGCCACTCATCCCCTGCTTACTGGTATCATTACGGGTAAGGTCACCCGAAATCGCCGTCCAGCTCCTGCCCATATCTGTTGTCTTGAATAAGTAGTTGGCACCATGGTAATATGTATTGGGTTCATGCTTTGAATAGATGATTGGCGCATTCCAATTGAATCGGTACTTCATGTCTTTTGGCATAAGACTTTGATACTGGATCGGCATCTGCATCACATACTTGCCTTCATTGCTTTCCGTGTCCAACAATTCAACCGTACCCTGGTAAGAACCTCCCATCACATAACGGGGATGCTTAGGGTCAAATGCGAGGAATGCACTCTCTCCGCCCGCACTGTACCACCAATCGCGCTCTGAAATGGCCCATCCACTTGGATTATTGCTTCGGATCTTTATCGATGTATTATCCTGCTGTCCCGCATACAAATGATATGGATAGAGATCATCTGCATTCACGCGGTACAACTGCGCGGTTGGTTGGTTGTCTTGTGCAGACCATGTCTTCCCCTGGTCAAAGCTCACTGCTGCACCTCCGTCGTTCGCAATGATCATATTTTTCGGGGCATCAGGATTCACCCACAACTGGTGATAATCGCCATGTGTACCCCGGATATTACTCCAGCTTCTTCCGCCATCCTTAGACATCAACCCAGGTGAATTGAAAACATACAGCGTGTTCTCATCCTTCGGATCCAGGGTCATTTCGATATAATACCAAGCCCTTTGCGTTAGCCGATGATCCTTGCTGATGGATGAAAACGAAGCTCCGGCATCATAGGAAACAAATAATCCTCCCGCGTCTGTGTAGGTGTCACTCTCCACCAATGCATATACTTTATCGCCATTGGCCCTTGACACCGCAATGCTTGATTTACCCATTTTCTCCGGAAGACCCTTTGTGAGCCTCTTCCAACTTCTCCCTTCATCTTCTGACTTATAAACCCCCGATCCCGCACCGCCTGAACGCACTTCCCATGGCAGCCTGCGATGATCCCACATGGATGCATAGATCACTCGGGGATTGTTCATATCCAGGCTGATCTCGCTGCAACCAGTGTTTTGGTCGATGTACAATATCTTGTTCCAGGTAACACCGCCATCTATCGACTTATAAATTCCCCTGTCCTGAGAAGGCCCGTGCAATGCGCCTTGCGCGGCTACGTACACGATATCCGGATTCTTCGGATGGATGGCAACACCAGAAATATGCCGGGTGAGTTCAAGGCCCATCTTCTTCCAGGTTCTGCCGGCATCTGTTGATTTGTAAACCCCATCACCATAAGAAGTCATCACACCCCTTGGTGCGTGTTCACCCGCGCCAACAAAGACCACGTTGGGATCTGCTTCTGATACTGCCACCGCACCAATGGACCCTGTTGTGAAAAAACTATCGGAAATATTATACCATGCCTGTCCCGCATTCACGGTCTTCCAAACCCCACCGCCGGTGGTGCCCATATAATAAGTTTGGTCGTTACCACGAACACCCGTTGCGGCAACGGACCTGCCACCCCGAAATGGGCCGATGTTCCGCCACTGGAGCGTCTTCAAAACATAGTTCAGATCAGGTGAAGAAACCGCAACAGTTTCGGTTTTTTTCTTCTGTGCAATTGCCATGAAGCCAATCAGTATGGCGAGGGAAAACATTAAAGCCTTACGCATAAAACAGGTGGAGATTTTGCCTAAGATACTTAATATAGGAATCGAAATTTTCCCGGGCAGACCTCAATCTCAAACTGCTTTCCGGAAATCAATTCACCATCCAGCTGGCCCTTCACCTCACGGTCTGCCCTAATCGAAATTTTACGCAGGGGCTGGTGATGTATAAATGTAACATCAGAGAACTGCATCGTTGTTGGCGATAGCATGGATGATCTTTGCATGATGCAAACTGCAGGGAAAGGCTTTGCGTTCCGATCCACAGATCTGCTGCGAGAACAACAAATAGAGCAGATTGAGGAGCGGAGTTTCCGAAGGCTGTTGGCCGAGATATACTAAGGGAGAAGATGAAGGGAGAAGTGCGAAGGCAAATGGTCTAAAATGACGATATTCGTATATATCTTCACTTTAACTACTGTTTAGAGCCTATGTCTGTCTACGCCATCCGTAACTACCACCGTGAACTGGAGAAAATCATTCATTTCGGCGGCACCAAAAAAGAAACCGCCATCCGCAATGCCTTCTACACCCTGCTCAATCAATATGCCAACACTGTCAACCTTTTGCTGATTCCGGAACTGACCATCAAAAACCGAAATGGCAGGAACGTCACGCCGGATGGAACCATCAAAGATGCCCTGCGGCTGGATCACGGTTACTGGGAAAGCAAGGATGAAGCCGATGACATCAATGAGGAGATCCGAAAGAAGTTCGATAAAGGGTATCCATCGGACAATATCCTGTTTGAAGACAGCCAAACGGCCGTGCTGTTTCAGGATGGTGAAGAAGTGATGAGGGTGCCGATGCAGGATGAAGAAGCCCTGGACAAAGTGTTGGATCGCT
>JBEISY010000469.1:0-1859 GCA_040375175.1 Chitinophagaceae bacterium | reverse complement strand
CAGGATCTGCTTGAGTAAAGGGATCAGTCCGGTTCCTGCTGCACCGTCTTTCGCCAGGGAAAATTTCAATAATCCTGTGTCCGTTTGTCCTGCGGGCAGATCATCATAGGTAAAGACATCGGCATTCAGGTCTGAAGCACCCACACTGATGCGGATATAACTGACATGTATACCCGAAGATGAAAAAAGTTCATGCAACAATTTCCTACGCGCATTGTCAGACATCGCCATAATTAGCTGAGCACTGCCGCCGGTGAGTGTGTAGCCAAAGCCATCAACAGTTTGGTAAGGCTATTCCGGATCTATTGTAACGATGGCATCAGGAGTGCCCGTGGGCGCGGTTTGTTTGCCTTTTTGCAATAAGACTTTTTCATCGCCAGTGCTTGTCCATGTTGTGACCTGTGCCGATGCGGATACACAATAGAGTAAGCACGCTACGCCTATCCAAACGGTCATGATTTTTTTCTGCATAACAAACATTCATCGATATAAAAAAGCCACCCGTGGGTGGCTTATCAACTTAGGTTTACCTGATCATGCTTACTTTTTCTCTTTCTTCCCTTCCATCACCATGCCGTTGTAGTCGATTTTCATCGCTTCTACGTCAGTTCCATCTGCATTGCGCGTAAATGTAAAGACAGCCTGCCCCATGACATCGAAAGCTTCTTTCCTGTCCTTGATCGGCTCCAGAAAACCTTCATACTGTCCGCCCGCAAGGAAATACAGTTTTGACTCACGCACCACTACTTCCAGAAATTCAAATGGAGCACCCTCTATTTTGTATTTTCCTTTGTACAATGCGGTATCTGAAACCTTAAACCATGCGGTAGTATCCGGAGGAGTGGGTGTTTGCGCACTGGCATCAAATGAAATAACAAATAACCCAATAACAACTAACAAAATAACTTTCTTCATACATAAACAGTTTCAGCCATAAATGTATCATTTCAAGGTTAAAACCACAACAGAAAATGGCGGAATGGTTGCCTGTAAGCCAGAACCGGTCAGTTTTGCACCACTAAAGGACTGTGGTTTGATCTTTTCCGGCTGCTGAAAGCTGTTATAATCCTGCACTTTGGCCGAGCTCAGTACTCGCCCGGAAACAGTACTCAGTTTGCCGCCCCTGAAATCAAGGCTGATGTCCTGGGATTTGGCAGCATCAATATTGGCCAGAGTTATGTGGATCTCGCCGGCCTTGTCTTTAGATGCCGATACGGAAACGGCAGGGAGTTTTTCCTTGCCCAGCACATAGTCTGCCGTAGTCAATTGCACGGGCAACAATTGCGCGTCTTGGTGAACATTATACATTTCCATCACGTGAAAGGTAGGCGTGAGGATGATCTTTTCCTTGTCCGTCAGGATCACGGCTTGCAGCACATTCACCATCTGCGCGATGTTGGCCATCTTCACCCGGTCCGCATGATTGTTGAAAATATTCAATGTAACACCGGCCAGCATAGCGTCACGCATCGTGTTCTGTTGAAACAGGAAACCGGGATTGGTCCCCAGTTCCACATCGTACCACCCACCCCACTCATCCACATAGAGGGCAACTTTTTTTTGAGGATCATATTTATCCATGATGGTAATGTGCCGGGTGACTAGTTCTTCCATTTGCAGCGCCCGCTTCATCGTGGTGAAGTACTGTTGCTCTGTAAATGCAGTGGCAGACCCTTTTTCGTTCCAGTCAATCACTGCATAATGATGCAAAGCCACGGCTTCCATCAAATGACCTGGGACATCGCGCATCAGCACTTCGGTCCATTTATAATCTGAGCTGTTGGCGCCAGAGGCCACGCGAACGATTTTTCCATCATTGGTCCAACCACTCATGAAGGTGGCGTACTGCCGAGAGATAT
>JBEISY010000326.1:0-3179 GCA_040375175.1 Chitinophagaceae bacterium | reverse complement strand
GATACTAAAGTGGATATCATTCGTCACCCGCATGAATTGCTGCGTGATGAACTAAGCATCGACGGAATTCGCATGTTTTCGCAGCCGGATATTATGGCCATGAAAGTTCAGGCTATTCTGAACCGCGGTAAAAAGAAGGATTTTTGGGATGTGGCCGAGTTGTTGCAACACTATTCTGTGGCTGATTTTGTGCAGTTTCATAAGGAGAAATACAGCAGCCAGAACCTTATGATCACGGTTCCCCAGGCCCTCACCTTTTTTTCAGATGCAGCAGAAGATGAAGCACCCAGAAGCCTGAAGGGGCAAACCTGGGAATCTGTACAAGCCTTTATTAGTATGAAAGTCAGGGAGTACTTGTGTTAACTCAAGTGAGAAGATGAAGGGAGAAGTGCGAAGCCTTCGCACTTCTCCCTTCATCTTCTCACTTACCTCAACAGAAACTATCCAATAGCGTTCCGAAGGTCTTCAATCAAATCTTCCGCATCTTCAATGCCCACACTCAAGCGGATCAATGAATCACTCAGTCCGTTCTTGATGCGCTCTTCGCGGGGAATGGACGCATGGGTCATGGATGCGGGATGGTTGATCAATGATTCCACGCCGCCGAGGCTTTCTGCGAGCGAAAATATTTTGGTGGAGGAGAGCAGTTTGGTGGCGGCTTCTACGCTGTTGTTCTTTAATTCAAAACTGATCATGCCGCCGAAATCACGCATTTGTTTTTTGGCGATGGCATGACCGGGATGATCCTCGAAGCCGGGCCAGTAGACCTTACCCACTTTAGCATGATCGCGTAGGAAATGAGCGATCGCCTTTCCGTTCTCGCAATGCCTTTGCATGCGCACATGCAAGGTCTTGATGCCTCGCAACACGAGGAAACAATCCTGCGGTCCGGGCACCGCCCCGCAACTTTTCTGAATAAAATAGAGTTGGTCCCGCAGCCACTGGTCCTTCATCATCAGTGCACCCTGGATCACATCGCTATGTCCGCCCAAATATTTGGTAGCGGAATGCATCACGATATCCGCACCAAGATCCAGCGGATTTTGCAGGTAGGGCGAAGCAAAAGTATTGTCTACACAAGTGATGATTTTTTTCTCTTTTGCCAATGTTGTGATGGCCTGTATATCCGCGATATTCATCAGCGGATTGGTGGGCGTTTCCACCCAGATGAGTTTGGTTTTGTCGGTGATAACTTTGCGGATATTCTCCACTTCCTGCTGGTTCACATAGTGGAACACAATGCCGAAGCGTTCAAACACTTTTGTAAATAAACGGTAAGTGCCGCCATACATATCGTTCCCACAGATCACTTCATCGCCGGGTTGCAATAGTTTGATCACGGCGTCGGTTGCTGCCACACCGGATGAAAAGGCGAGACCGAAATTGCCATTCTCGATCTTTGCAAAAGCCTCTTCCAGCGCGAAACGCGTAGGGTTTTGTGAACGGGCATATTCGTATCCTTTGTTCACACCGGGTGCCTGCTGCACATAGGTGGAAGTCTGGTAGATCGGGGTCATGATGGCGCCGGTAGACGGATCAGGATGTGAACCGGCATGGATATACGTCGTGTTCCTTTTCATGACACGAAAATAGGGATTAACTAGGGAAGCCATGCACCGGCGATCATACAACGGAAATCGAAATTATCAGCAGCATGGCTGGCTGCCGCAATGATGGGCTTGTCCAGCACTTTCGGCGAGAGTATTTTCTGCGCAACAAGTTTTTTTCTGCCTTCCTGCACCAGGCTGCGGATGGCTTCGTCCTGCATCCAAAGTTCCTGCGGGGGCTCAAAACCTGTTTTACCCTTTTGCCAGACGATCTCTTTGGGCAATTGATCTTTCATGGATTCTCGCAAGATCCATTTGGTGTATCCGTTTCTGAAACGGTAGTCCGATGGCTGGCTGAGTACAAACTGCACCAGCTGGTGTTGCAGGAAGGGCAAGCGCACTTCACGCGAATGCGCCATCGCATTACGATCTGCATATCGCAGCAATTCTTCCAGGCCCATCACCATCAGGTCAAAGTATTGAATATCGTTGAGCTTGTCTACCGTTGGTTTGAAGATGCCATCTTCATCTGCATGCGCGCGACGATAATCTACATCAATGTATGGATTCTGCTCCTGTTGTTTGAATGCGCGTTTTTTCAGGCTGATCGCCGTCCATGTGGGCAGCAAGGCTGCTGCGCGATTGCGCCAGCTCCATGTATCCAGGAGATTATTTTTCTGGAATAGTTGCGCCTGGGTTTGTGCATCGGCCCATCCCTTGTTTTTGATCTGCTCTTGCAGAAACCAATGCGTATACTTTGTATATCCGCCGAGCACTTCATCGGCCCCTTGTCCATCCAGCAATACCGTTACGCCCTGTTCCTTTGCGAGCTTATACACGCACCACTGCGCAAAGACCGATGCCGAACCAAAGGGTTCATCCTGGTGATAGAGCAATGATTTGAGTTGATCCGCCAAGTCTTGTGCCGATGGCGTAGTGGTGTACGATGTCAATCCGCATTGTTGACTCACCTGATTGATCTGCGCGGATTCATCTTTGGCAAAGCCGGGAAACACCGCAGAGAAGGCACGATGAGAGAACGATGTGTTGTTGCCCTGATTGCAAATTGCTGCGATGGTGGAGCTATCGATTCCTCCGGAAAGACTGGTCCCACAAGCTACATCGGCCTCTAATCTTGTATGCACGGCAGCATGTAACAAAGATGAAAAGCGTTGCATGACCTCTTGTTCATGCAGTCTTTCTATCGATTCTTTGTCGAGATCAAAATACCTGGCCACAACGGGCTCCTGTTTGGCTTCCATCGATATATAATGCGATGGTGGCAGTTGGAAAATGTGTTCGTAGAACGTATTATCGGGCCAGGCTACTTGTTTGGTATGACCTAGGGTCAAATAATTGTAAAGCAGAGCGTGGTTAACCGAAGCACTGATACCTGCAGCCAGTAATGCCTTGATCTCTGATGCAAAGAAAAGCGTTTGTGCGTCCTTGTTATAGTGATAGTAGAACGGTTTTTCGCCAAATCTGTCGCGCCCTGCAAAAAAATTCCCAGTGGCTTCATCCCAGATAGCAAATGCAAACATGCCGTCAAAATGTTGCAGGCATTCATTGCCGAAAGCTGCATATGCCGCAACGATCACTTCCGTATCGCCATCGGTCCGAAAATGAAATCCT
>JBEISY010000255.1:0-3912 GCA_040375175.1 Chitinophagaceae bacterium | reverse complement strand
AGGCCGTAGCAGAGAAATAACCGATTGATATTGAGGTATTAAGAAATTAAGATATTTCACCTCACTTCCGGTGTCCCGTCACTTAACCGTTGAATTACCCCTTTTGAGGTATAGACAAGGTTTTCATTTGCGGTGTGCAACCTTGTTGTGCATGGCAACCCTCGCTTCCTTCAACCTTAAAGCGCAGCAGCTCAAGATCAACGAATTTTTTCCCTGGCAACAAGTATGGTGATATCTATGGTAAAAATCTTACTATCAAATTTTACGGTCCCGTCATTTATGAAATCAGTTCCATGGATCTTTCAAGGTATCCGCATCGTTTTTGAACTTACCCAATAGCAGCAATAAAATGGCTGCGGCAAGGAACCTCACAGAAGTAATGGGCTCAAGCACTGCATTCGAATGGCGCAGGGGTCAAAACCGGGGTGATCTCAGACAGTTACAATTCCTTGAGCAATCCGGCATTGGCCGATGGCATTGCAAGAGGAAATCTGCCTTCAGACGTGGAGGTGCTGAAAGAATATGCTTATGGTCCCAAAACAGACGAGGGGCGGGGGATGAGACAGATCCTACACAATGTGGCACCAGGTATAGAAAAATTCTTCCGTACATAAACCAACTGCTGTAGTCTGCCTCCTGGTGATTATGCCATCATTCCGGCAGTATCAGGAGAACTGAGTTCTAACTATACAGTCACGTTCCAAAACGGCAGTTTGTATGTTAATCCTTATGGATACTTTACAAGTCTTGTGTCAGATATCTGGATTGCGTAACCAAAATGAGGACGTTAGTTTCCCGGCTAACTTCACCAACAACAATTGTAACACCTACGATGTGGTGGTAGCTGTAGGAAGCCCAGACAACTGCTTCATCCTGGGTACTGGTGCGGTCATCTATTCCAATACCACACCACCTGAGCGATGACCGCAGCGTCATGGATTCAGCCAGGCATTATTGGGATCGCAGCCTGAAAGCCTGTAAGGTACTTAACGAATATGACGGTTCGTCTAACATGCTTACCATATCTGGGGCAATACGGTCAACATCGCGAGCCGGATGGAATCCGATGGTGAGGTCGATATGTATTTTGGTGACAGGGAGAAGCCCGTGTCAAAGCAGCCCCTCCTCGGCAAAACTGAAAAACCCTTCATGGCTGACGATGATATGATCCAGGACAAGGATGTCAAAGTATCTCGCGGCCTCTCTGATCTTTAGCGTTAGTTCACGATCCGCCTGACTTGGGCGCAGATTTCCCGATGGGTGATTGTGACATAGGATGATGCCCACCGCTTTTTCTTCCAGGGCCCGCCGGAGGATCACCCGGGGATCTGCAACGGTACCACTCATGCCCCCGGAACTGACGATCTCATAATGATTGATCTTATTGCCACGATTCAGGTAGAGGACGATGAACACTTCGTGATCATGGTCCTGCAGCAAGGTTTGCAGAAATGAGGCTACTGAGGCAGCGCCGTGTACAACGGGTTTCTCCAGGTTCTGTGCAGCCTGCCGGCGGCGGCCCAGTTCCAGCGCGGCGAGGATGATCATCGCCTTGGCCTCCCCTATCCCATAGATCTTAAGGAGGTCAGCCATGGACAGACGGCCCAGTTCCTTCAGGTTCTGCTTGCTGGCGGAGAGCACGTCCCTGGCCAGATCCACGGCGGTGCGGTTGCGGGTACCTTGCTGGATAAGGATGGCCAGCAGCTCTGCATCGCTCAGTATTTTTACGCCTTTTGCCCGCAGTTTTTCGCGTGGCCTATCGTCAATTGCCCATTCCAAAATCGGGCGGTTTTTCGCTTGTGCAGGCTTCATATGATCACTAATTTCGATGTACGATCCAATTCTATTAAAAACGCAAATTCAGATCCAATGGCTAATTCCAAAAGGCAACTTATCGTCGGCTCGCTGCAGCCCCTCCTTTTCTGTGTAGGCATGTACTTTGTGGTGTTGATATTCTCTGTTTTCATCTGCACTTCCATTTACAGAACATTGAATCCCGGGAAGTTCCCGACAGTGAGTAGGGAAACGCCCAAACAGGCTACACCACTGCCTTCCAATACGGTGGCGAGCTTGTAAAAAGGGACCAAACCTGATTTTGTTCCATACCCCTGAATGGCTATCTTCGCGGCTCATTCACCTTTATGGAACGTAACTCTCCTTATGCCAAGATTTTCTCCGGCACCAATTCACAGTATTTGGCGGAAAAGATCTCGCTGCGCTTTGGTAACAACCTCGGCAAGATCAACATTCAGCGTTTTAGTGACGGGGAATTTCAACCAGTTTTCCTCGAAAGTATACGAGGCGATTATGTTTTCCTCGTGCAAAGCACCTTTTCTCCGGCAGATAATCTACTGGAATTACTGATGATGATCGACGCGGCGAAGCGTGCTTCCGCCTACAAAATCATCGCTGTTATCCCCTATTTTGGATTTGCCAGGCAGGACCGGAAGGATAAACCCCGGGTGGCCATCGGCGCAAAACTCATCGCCAATCTCCTCACGGCGGCCGGTGCGGACCGTGTGATCACGATGGACCTCCACGCCCCCCAGATCCAGGGGTATTTTGACATCCCGGTGGATCACCTGGACAGCTCGGCCATATTTATCCCTTATATCGAGAATCTTAAGCTGAAAAACCTTACCTTTGCGGCCCCTGATGTGGGTTCAGCTAACCGGATCCGGGAGGTTGCGAGCTATTTCAATGTGGAAATGGTGATTTGCGACAAGCACCGGAAAAGGGCCAATGAGATCTCAAGTATGGTGGTCATTGGTGAAGTAACAGACAGGGATGTGGTGTTGATCGATGACATCTGCGATACCGCAGGCACCCTAACCAAAGCGGCTAAATTGTTGAAAGACAAAGGTGCCCGTAGTGTAAGAGCCCTGTGTACTCACCCGGTGTTAAGTGGAAACGCTTATGCCAACATCGAGAACAGTGTGCTGGAAGAACTGGTGGTTTGCGATACCATTCCCATCAGGGGACAGAGCAGTAAGATAAAGGTGCTTTCCGTTGCGGACCTTTTTGCGATTGCGATCAGGCACGCCTACGAAAACCAGAGCATCACCAGCCTGTTCATCCATTCCCAGCGAAGGAATAGTTAGTGTGGAAGTATGAAAGCGTAGTCAATCTTTAATAATTATAACAATGAAAACAGTTACAATCGAAGGACAACTGAGGACCGGAACTGGCAAATCAGCCACCCGTCAGTTACGCTCTCAGGATCTGGTACCTGGTGTAATCTATGGGGGTGCCAAGGAGGTGAATTTTTCGGCTCCGGCAGCAGCATTTAAACCGCTCGTTTACACACCTGATTTCCAGGTTGCTGAAGTTAATGTAGATGGTCAAACTTACAGGTGCATCCTGAAGGACCTCCAGTTTAATAAAGTAAGCGATAAGCTTGCACATATTGACCTGCTGGAACTGGTGGAAGACAAACCTGTTACGGCTACCATTCCGTTGAAGTTTGTTGGCGCATCTGAAGGTGTTAAAGCCGGTGGTAAACTGGAGACCAAGATGAAAAGCCTGAAGATCAAAACCCTTCCTAAATTCCTGAGGGAAAATATTGAAGTGGACATCACTTCCCTGCAACTGAATGGCAACATTCGCGTGGAAGATGTGAAGCTGGAAAACTATGAGATACTCAACTCTCCACGTATTCCCATCGCTTCTGTAACGATGACAAGGCAGTTGAAGCAGGAAGAAGCCGGTGCATCTAAGCAGGCATCCGGTGGTAAATCAGCAGCACCGAAGAAGTAGGGGGAGTGTGGTTAGCGTGAGGCCTTAGTCCTTTTCCTGATCATTTTACATATCGTTAAAAGGCTGTCGCATATAAAATGAGACAGCCTTTTTGCAATTTGGCAATTGGACATTTGGGCCGTTGAACAGGTGAACTACAAAACACAACCTGCGCTT
>JBEISY010000096.1:0-6523 GCA_040375175.1 Chitinophagaceae bacterium | reverse complement strand
TTGATGCTGCCCACCTTTTCATCAACGCGCAACATTTTTGCAGGGTTGATGGTCACCATCTTCAGTGCTTCTTCTTCTGTGAGCCCGCCGAACTTAATGCTCTTCGCTGCTTCCTGGTTCAGTCGGCGTGCCATTTCTGCATCATCAGAATTGATGGCCACATTCACACCTACTTTACTCATGATGGCTGCGTTGTAAGGAATGGCATCGATCACCTCAACCTTATAGTTCCACCAGTCGGAGAATGTAGAAGCATTGGCACCATGTGCCTTCATTTTGTCTGCTACTTTGTATCCCTCCAGGATGTGGGTGAGGGTGTTGATGCGGAAACCATAGCGCTCGGCCACTTTCATGGCTGCGTTGATCTCACTTTGCACGTATGAGTGCATGGTGATGAAACGCTTGCTGTTCATGATCTCCACGAGGGCATCCAGTTCAAGATCCCTGCGGACCACGATGGGTGTTGCGCCTTTTTTCTTGTTGTTCTCATCTGCCGCTTTCCATTCTGTTTCATAGTCCTTCGCTCTTTGGAAGGCATCTGCAATGACTTGCTCCACGCCCATACGGGTATCAGGGAAGCGATTGTTACCGCTGCTGGCGCCGCTTCGTTTTACGTTTTCGCCGAGTGCGAATTTGATGAAGCCGGGTGCGCCCTGGAATTTGAGTTCATCATCGTTTGCACCCCAACGCAATTTGATCAGCTGCGTTTGTCCGCCGATGGTATTCGCAGAACCGTGCAGGATATGCGAGGTGGTTACGCCGCCGCTAAGCTGGCGATAGATATTGATATCATCCGGGTTCAGGTTGTCTGCGATGCGCACTTCGGAAGTAACAGATTGACCGCCTTCATTGATAGAAGAGGCCGCAATATGAGAGTGCTCATCAATGAGCCCCGGTGTGAGGTGTTTGCCTGTACCATCAATCACGCGGGCAGCAGGATCACTAAGATTTTTCCCAATCTGTGCGATCTTGCCATTTTTCACGAGCACATCGGTATTCTCCAATTTACCCGAGGCATCACTTGTCCATACGGTAGCATTTTTGATCAGGATGGTTTCCTGTTTGGCAGCTTCTTCCAATCCATACGGACGGAAAGGATAGGTTACCTTACCTAGTACCGGCGGCGTTTTAGCCTTCACACTCTCACCTTTATCTTCTCCCTTCTTCACCAAACTGGCTGTCCATGTAAGCCGGGTACCTGCTGAATCTTCGCCATAACCCGTCCAGCTGTCGCCATTGTTCACCCCGCTCAGGCGGATATTATTCCGGGAGCGTTTGGTGGGGGTGAAGCCGATGCGCACCTGTTTGCCATCGGTACTGAATTTGGCAGTGACGGTATCCTTGCCAATCATGTTTGCCGATGCAGCACTCTTCACGTCAAGTGTATAGTTGGTTGTTCCGGCGGGGGAGCTAACCGCGATGTTGTAGGTGCCTTTGATGCTGTTCCACTGGTCTTCTTTCACACTGTATTTAGTGCCCTGGATCCAGTTTTGGAGGATCGATGTATTTGCTGCGAAAACGGGCCCGCTGGTGATGATGAAGTTGGCCAGTTTACCTGTTTCCAGGCTACCTACTTTATCATAGATGCCTAGGGTTTGCGCAGGTGTCTTTGTGAGTGCATCTAAGGCTTTTGTTTCAGAGAGCCCGTTATCGATGGCTTTTCTCAGGTTGGCCATGAAGGCTTTATTGTCCCTCAGATCCGTTGTGGAAAGGCAGAAAGGAATACCGGCTTTTTCAAATGCGGCTGCATTGGTGGGGGCCAGTTCCCAGTTTTTCAGGTCTGCGAGGGATACGAAACGCGCATCATTAGGGTCTTCCACATCCATGGCCTGGGGATAGTTCAGGGGGAGGATGTAGGTTGCCTTGGTAGCGGCGATCTCTTTGATGCGCTGGTATTCATTGCCGCCGGCCTTGATAATGTATTGAACGCCAAACTCATCCCCGATGCGGTCTGCGCGCAAGGCGGTCCATTTATCCGTCACTTCAAAGATCTGGGGGAGGGATTGGTTTTCGTTCCAGGCCTTGTTGGATAGGTTGGTCTCGGCTGTTTTCTCATTGGCCTTATACCAGCGGGCATCCAGGTAGCTCTGGCGGAGCAGAGCGATGGAGCCCATCATGGAGCTTGGATAAGCCTGTGAGGAGGAGCCTTTATTAAAGGAGTAGTGGGCCGATGCCTTATCCTTCAACACCACGAGGTTTTCTTTTTCAGCGGCGAGGGTAACTATCGTGCCGGTTCCCCGGGCAATGCCGTCTTTTACATGGGTCAGTACGGTGCCGAAGCCCATCTCGCGAAGGCCCTTGGCCTTGTTATCGTCTACGCTGAAGACTTTTGCGGCATCAACATCGGACTTGATGGCCTGGTTCCAGCCATACGGTCCTTTTTGGCTAGATGCGAGTTGTGCGGGTCCCCCAAAGCTAAAACGCCCTGCTGCTGCGGGTGGAGGTGTACCGTAATCGGTATACGCATCAATGAATGATGGATAAATGAATTTACCCTTACAGTCCCATACCTGGGCTTCTTTGGGTATGGCAACCCCGGTGCCGATGGCGATGATCTTACCATCTTTAACCAACATAGTTGCATTGGAAAGGGTGGTTTGGGGATCCTTGACAATGGTAGCATTTGTAAATGCGTAGGTACCATGCCTGGGATCCGCCACACCATTGACCGGAAAACCGGTTTGGGACTTGGTTTGGGAGATGCCAAGGACCAAAAGGAGGGCGAATAGACCTTTTCTCATGTTACAGTATGATTTTTTTGGAAGCAGTAAATTAAGCCAAAAAAGACCGGTATGGCCATCCATAGCTTAAATTACTAAAAAAATAGGCAGGCTAACTGGTTCATTATTAGAACCAAACGCAGTGAGGGCGTAGCTTTGGTGAAAAATGTCTTTGAATTATGCCATAAAATTGTAATTTTACATCCCCTCCATTTCGGAGTGCCTTGAAATCCTCTCCTTTCCAAAAATCTTACTGTGTCCAATGCCTATTGAATTGTTTGTTTCAAACACTCAAGAAGAGCATTAAAATGAAATCACAAGTTTTAACCCGAGCCTTACTTCGAAAATTTTTTGCATCAGTCCTGTGTGTTGTACTCGTATCTGGCATAAATCCACAGTCACGGGTAGACATTTTCAGTGTGCCTGCACCTGATGGTAAATGGATACCCGCTGAAGCCAAATGGGAGGACAATTCCGCAATTTCGGGTATAAGGAATGGGTATTTCGGCAATAGCTGATTTGGTTTGTTGCTTACTTTTAGATCTTGTATATTATTTAATCAAAGCCCATGCAGCCCTTTAAAATCACCTTCCTTACTGTCATACTGTTGATTTGTAGTTGTTGTCTTGTGAAAGGACAATTTTCCAGATTTGTACCTGAGGATACTGCATGGTACGATATTGATGACGCCAAGTCCTATCCTTGGCGATTAAGGGCAAGAACGGGCTTGTATGATGAGTATATTGGCCAGGATGCTGATACCGTTGTCCGGAGAGTCACCAAATACTACATCAATGATAAGGTGCAGGGATATCTGGAGTACCTCCCGGAAGGGTATTCCGATCCGTTGAATACAAAGAACTATCCGTTGATTTTGTATACACCTGGTTGTGGGGAAATGCACAACGGGCAGTTTTATCTTCACCCGCCAATACCCGGCGTACGTCCTGCCATCCCGAATTACAATTATGGGCTTGGACGTTTTTTTGCCAATTCCTTTCCGATACCGGTAACAAGATTTGATTTCCCGTCGCTACCCGCCCAAGTCAGGGATAACGGTGGTTATTTCTCAAGAATACCGGTCAAGACCAAAGGGTTACCATATAACTATACCACTGGCGAGCGTGAGGGTGTGATCATCATGATGTTGATGCCGAGCGGAACACCTGAGTTGTGTAAGTTGTTTGAGTTGCTTGAGCCTATCGATATTGATCAGGCGATCGCGCTGGCTTTCAGGGAGTACCGTATTGATCCCAGCAGGATCTATATCACCGGAATGAGCAGGGGAGCCAGGCAATCATGGTTGTATACGGCACAGGCTAGTCCAACATACTCCATCGCTGCGGTAGCGCCGGTTGCCTCCGTAGAATCCATTGATGATGACGTTGTGCGAGGGAATAACATCGTTAACAATGGAGCAAGATTTTTGTCGATTGTTAATGCATATGACTGGCAAACACTTGGAAATAATTTAGATCCGATTGATGTGAACACCATTTCCATGAACTTTATGAATAGTATGAATGGAGGCTTAGATAAATACCAGACGTACTTTTTTCTCAATGGGCCAAGTGATGGCATTTTCCCCATTCAGCCCGCTGGTCTTACCAGGCAACAAGCGATCAGCGGCGGCTACACCGTTCACGATGCATGGTCCAGAGCCTATAACAGCAGATATGGAAATGATCCTGTAATCTTGCCTGTGTATGTAGACCCTGTGACTGGACAAGACTATACCTTATTTGAATGGTTTCTTCAGAAGCCTTCCATTGTATTACCTGTAACGGTCACACGATTTACGGCAACAAGGGTTTCCGGGGGCGTGTCGCTTAATTGGGTAACCTCCACGGAAATCAATAGTAAAGTATTCACCATTGAACGATCGCCAGATGGACGCCAGTTTACATCCATTGCACAGGTTCCTGCTGCGGGGAATTCAACTAACGAACGGAAGTATCAGTTTGTGGATGATTCACCTGGGAATGGTAAATACGTGTATTATCGACTTACCCAAACCGATATCGATGGAAGGAAGCAAATCATCGGAATCAGAAAAGTCTTTATCGGAAGAAATGCCTCAGCTTTGACATTCAGGGCCTATCCAAATATCTCCTACGGCATCATCAATCTGGAAATCAGTCAATACCAGAATGAAGAACTGCCCATAAGGATCATCGATGCTTTAGGCAGGGTGGTAACCACGGCAAAAATTCCGGCAAGGCAAACCAGGGTAACTTTGGACATTACTAAATTGAGTAGCGGAATGTATGTAGCGGAAGCTACTGCGGGAACGGAGCGACTTGTGTTGAAGTTCATGAAGCAATAGCCGAATGTCCACAATCCTGAAAATGTGGAAAACCCGTCCACGCATTTAAAATACTTTAATACATACTAAAGTTATACACATCTATTGAAGTAGTATTCCAACTTTAAGTTTTGGCACATTCTTTGGAAACCAAGGTTGATTTTTCGGAAGAAATGATGGGATGGTTACATTTCATTCTGCGTTAAATCATTTCGATTCCTTCCCCTATGGATTTTTACCTGCGTTGATTTTCAAATCGGAATGATGTAATGAGAAAAATTGGTTGGATGAGTGGCCTTTGTAGCATGCTTTTATGCCTTTTATTGCCTGTTGTGGTGGTGGGTCAGTCCTTGACACCGAAATACAACAACATAACCCCTAACTCAGGTGGATTCTATGAGTATTTGCCGGCGGGGTACTTTGATGCAGCTAACAGCTCAAAAAAATATCCTGTTATCCTTTTTCTTCATGGGGTGGGAGAACTCGGCAATGGAACTACCCAGCTTCCATTGGTGAAAACGATCGCACTTCCGGCGATCATTGATCAAGGGCAATTTCCGACAAGCTTCACCGTCAACGGTGTTTCCCATTCATTTATAGTAATTGCCCCCCAGTTTAAGGCTTGGCCAAGTCCAAGTGATGTTGATCAGTTCCTGAATTTTATTGAAGCCAATTACAGGGCCGATGCATCCCGTTTATACCTGACCGGTTTAAGCATGGGTGGCGGACTGGTTTGGGACTATGCTGGTAACTCAACGGCGAATGCAAAAAGGGTAGCGGCTATACTGCCCGTCTGTGGTGCCAGTTCACCCTCGGCCGGAGCGATACAGAACATAGCCAGTCAGAATCTTCCCGTACTAGCTTCCCATAATGATCAGGATCCTACTGTACCGGTATCGTATTCGGTTGATTATGTTGATGGGATCAATGGTTACTCTCCCAATCCACGAGCGCTAAAAGTCATTTTCCAGGCCAGTAATCACAATGCCTGGAACAGAACATATAATCCCTATGAGTTACTAACTGCAGGCCTGAATGGATATGAATGGCTTTTGCAGTATTCGCGTGGCGGCGGCCAACCGCAACCGTCACCCTTGAACATCACTGTAAATACAGTGGTGAACCCAACCTGTGCCGGTGTCAACAATGGATCCATTGCGGTAGTTGCAACTGGTGGAAATGGAGTGTACAGCTACAGTTGGAACACAACACCGGTTCAGACCACACCTACGGCAACAAACCTTGTTGCCGGCTCTTACACGGTGACGGTAAGAGACGGATCCGGCAACACCGCAAATACAACGGTTGCGCTTACAGCGCCTTCGCCTTTGCTTATTTCTGTGTCCCCGGGATCGATTGGTAGTTATGGGGGCACTACTACCGTTGCGTTGGGTGCCAATGGTGGAACGCCTCCTTACACCTTCAGCGGCGGCCCCACCAGCAATGTATCTGCAGGTACGTACACCTATCGTGTTACGGATGCGAAAGGATGCGGAGA
>JBEISY010000474.1:0-1770 GCA_040375175.1 Chitinophagaceae bacterium | reverse complement strand
TTTATAGCTCTCTGTCGCAAACGCATCCTGGTCTTCCCTGCTGATGCTACACTCTCTCGCACATAGCTCAGCGGCCATTCCCATGGCCTGGTTATCATACGCATCGGTCAATCCGTCTTTTGCGAGACCATCCACCAGCGTAACGTTTCCATATTTGTTACCCCAACGCATATTGGGGGCATAGTAAGGTACATTGCTCATGCTCTCCATCCCACCTGCCACTACAATCTCCCTGTCGCCCAGCATGATCAGCTGCGCCGCCTGAGCAATGGCTTTCATGCCGCTCGCACAAACTTTATTGACGGTGGTGCAAGACACATGATCTGGCAATCCGGCCTTCTTTGCAGCCTGCCTTGCCGGTGCCTGGCCAAGGTTGGCCTGGATCACGGAACCCATCAATACTTCCTGAATAACAGCGGGATCAATGCCTGCTTTGGCAACGGCGCCTTTGATGGCTATACCGCCTAGTTCTGTTGCTGAAAAATCTTTGAGCGCGCCGCCAAAACTACCCATGGGCGTACGCACAGCGGAGACGATGTATACTTCTTTGTATGGCATAGGCAAAGATAATGCGGCAATTTGATAATGTGGCAGTGCGGCAATGGCTTTATCGCAACGTACCTACTGGCTGGCAAAATTCGACGACTATATCACTGCATCAACTTTAGTTCCCTGAATACTGTATCAAACATGTTCATATCATATCCCCGGTCTGCAAAATATTGATAGTCTTCCCGCATGGAATCCTGCCAGCTGAAATCCTTACGGATCGTGTCATTAAGATGGGCTTTGTAAATATCGCGCGCCTTTGCATATTCGTTGTTGAATAAATGCAGGTGCGCTCTGTTCATCCACAAATTAAGGTCACTGGGATGCGCCGTGGTGCCGCGCGTGAAGACACGAAGCCTTTAAGGTGTCTACGTTCTCTACCCTTGTAGCCAAAGGAAAACTTTGCGCGTCCACCTGCCTTTTGTAGCCAATCACTTTCCCTTGATCGTCTTTCACAAAAGTTTTTACCGCCCTGAACTCCTCGTTAAAGAAGGTTTCCGGAGTGGTGAAATACATCTTTGCAAATGTTTCATCCGTGTAGAAATAATAGGCGTTATCCTTTTTCCCTACTACTGCAAACGCATCGTCATACAAGTAGATTCCTTCATAGTTTTTTATGACCTCATCGCTTACCTGAATGGCTGATTTCCGTATCGGCGCCTTGTAAAAATTCTTCCAATTGTAGGCTTTGGCAACACTATTGACCAGTTCCGGGAGGATCTGGAAATTATCCGTGTTCTGGAAAACGGCAACACCGTTACCATTTTCCAGGCTTCCATAGAATATTCCCGAAAAACCATCATTACCCGCACTATGTTGAAAATACAAAGCGCTATCCATGTTCACTACAAAAGTACCCATCGCCGCATTTTTATCGATATACGGCGTGAGATGCAGCTTCACCATCTCCGCGCTCAGCACCTTGGATGGCTTGCCCTGGTAAGCCAGTTGCATATCGATGATATAATTGCAAAGATCACTCGGCGTCATCCATAAACCCGCAGCTGCCTGCTCCGGATACATATGAAACTTCCCTTTCAGCGGTTGACCATCCCTGTTATACGCCGTTGCGGCAAGATGCCGAAGGTTGGCGGCTAACGGTTGTGTATAGGTGCTATGAGTCATGCCGATGGGTTTCAGCACATGTTCATACATCCAAACCTCATAGGGTTGTTGTACGATGTCCGTCAGGATGACTTGCGAGATGGAGGTACCGCCGCC
>JBEISY010000100.1:0-6437 GCA_040375175.1 Chitinophagaceae bacterium | reverse complement strand
AGGAAAGCCGGGTGATCCCTTACCTATTGTGCTTATCCATGGTACTGGCGCAAGTTTGCACACATGGGAGCCGATGGTGGCCGCCCTGAAAAATGACTACCGCGTGATCACCTTGGACATCCCTGCCTTCGGACTGACCGGACCCAATCCAAAACGCGATTATTCAAGTGAATTCTATACATCGTTCATACAGGATTTTCTGAAAGCATTGGGTGTAGACAGTTGTATCATCGGAGGAAACTCATTGGGCGGATCCATAGCATGGAACTATGCATTGTCGTATCCGGAATCAGTGAAGAAACTTATACTTATTGACGCAGCCGGATATCCTACTGAAGCGAAGAGTATGCCCATTGCATTCAAGATAGCCAAAATGCCGGTGCTGAAGCATTTACTGAAGTATCTCGGTGCCCGTTCACTGGCTGCGAAGAGTGTAGAGAATGTATATGCAGATCCTTCGAAAGTAAGGCCAGAGGTGGTGGATCGGTATTACAATTTGTATCTACGGGAAGGAAATCGGCAGGCCCTGCTTGACAGGATGGCCAACACATTTTCTCCGGATACCTATCTTAGGATCAACACCCTTCAGATGCCAACCCTGATCCTTTGGGGCGATGAAGACAAGCTGATCCCTGTAGAGAATGCTTATCGTTTTCAAAAAGATCTTCCGAATGATACATTGGTGATCTTAAAGAATCTCGGTCATGTGCCCATGGAAGAGGATCCTAAAACCACAACGGATGTGGTCAGGTCTTTTTTACAGAAGCGTTAAGGACAATCCCAGGCTGATTTTTGTTACGGTGTTATGAATTAACTTAAGTGTATGCACAAAACCCATTGGTTTTGGATACCCTTGGTGGGCATACCTCTGTTTGTGTTGCTCTATATCTGCGCGTCTTTTTACTACCCGGGCGGATCACAGGCTGATGTGCAATCCGCGGGGTTTAGTTGGGTAAACAACTATTGGTGCAATCTCCTGAACATTACCGCCATTAATGGGCAAACCAATACCGCCCAACCTATCGCCCTGACGTCCATGGTAGTGGTCTGCATCTCGCTTGCTGCGTTCTGGTTTCTGTTTCCATTGATCAGCCTTCAAAAAGTTTTGCAGATCAGGATCACTCAGTTTGCGGGTGTTGCTGCTATGGGAATGGCGTTGTTGTTGAGTTCATCCTTAGATCATGATCTGGTCACCAATTTGGCTTCCCTGCTTGGACTTGTTGCCGTGGTTGGAACCCTCATCGGACTCCGACAGCTTAAATGGGATAGACTTTTTTGGTTTGGAATGATGAACCTGCTCCTGGTGCTCTTGAACAATTTCTTATACTATAATTCCGAATTGATTCGCTATCTCCCCCTTATACAAAAAATCAGTTTCGTCGCTTTTCTGGTGTGGTTGTTTTTGATTTCGATGAAGAGCCGGAGCAGGCGATAGTTATTTCTCTTTACTGGCGCCATCAGTTACAATCCACGGAGCTGGAAGGAGTTTGCGCCAGTTGCCCTGGTGCAGGTGCTTAACAGAGGCGTTTTCCCAAAAGCAGGTATTCAATATGCCCATGTTACACAGCGGTTCACGGTATTCAGTTGGGTGGTTGCAGAGACCCTGCGAGATCCGGATATCGACTATTTTTTGCTCTGCCGTGCAACTCCGCCTTTTGGAACTAAGCTGGATCTTTTTTCACAGACAGAACTGGTTAACAGTTTCCCTACCCGGGAAACTTCGGCCTTTAGCTTCACCCAGCGCATCAGGATGGGGTTGTCCGGCGGTCATGCATAGTATGGTTTTGCACGGGATCTTAGTCAGGCGGGAAGGAATAGCTGGGTCACTACAACAAACTTTGGCGGATCTCTGCGGTATATGTTTTGAGGACAGGGAAATTTATAGAAAGGGCATTAAACTTTTCGGGATATTGCCCGTCTAAATGCCATAGTTTAACCCTTATGACCAAATTCCTTCCTTTAACCGGCCTGGGGCTTTTCATGGCCCTTTGTTTTTGTGTTTTCGTGGCGTGTAATAAAGATTCCGCACCTGAGGTAACACAGACCGCTGTGGAGAAGACATTCAATGGCAAAATTGATCTCAATAATCTTTATGCCTATGCAGGACAATCGGTCCCTGGATTTATCACAAAAGACAATAGTGCTGGCAATGCCATTACCGATAAAGGGGCAACCCTTGGAAGGGTATTGTTTTACGACAAAAGCTTATCTGTCAACAACACCATTTCCTGCGGTAGCTGTCATAGGCAGGAATTTGCATTTAGCGATACTTCAGTAGCCAGTAAGGGCGTGAATGGCACTACAGGTAGGCATAGTATGCGACTGGTCAATGCCAGGTTTGGACAGGAAGGGAAATTTTTCTGGGATGAGAGGGCAGCCACGCTGGAAGACCAAACCACCCAGCCCATACAGGATCACAATGAGATGGGATTCAGTGGAAAAAATGGAGATCCATCGATCAATGCGTTGATGACTAAACTCAAAGCCATAGACTATTACAAAGAGTTGTTCACCTTTGTGTATGGAACTGATGAGATCACTGAACAGAAAATGAAATCGGCTCTGGCCCAATTTGTACGGAGCATCTCTTCTTTTGATAGTAAGTATGATGCTGGCAGGGCCTTAGTCCCCAATGAGGGTGCTAACTTTCCAAATTTTTCTGCGCAAGAAAATACTGGTAAAAATATTTATCTGACGCCACCGCAATTCAATGCAAATGGCGTACGCATTGGCGGTGGTTTTGGTTGTGCCGGTTGCCACCGTCCTCCCGAGTTTGACATCGACCCCAATTCAAGAAGCAATGGTATCGCCGGAAGTATCAATGGTGGCGGCCCGGATTTTACCAATACCCGGTCTCCATCTCTTCGAAATCTCGTCAGGGTAGACGGGACAGTGAATGGGCCGATGATGCACACGGGTGTGATCAAAGATCTTCAGACTGCCATCGGGCATTATGGAAATCTCACCGCCCAAGCCATCAACAATCCAAATCTTGATCCCCGTCTCAAGCCCAACGGTATAGGGCAGCAGTTGAATGTTACCGCAACGGAAGTGAATTCGGTGGTTGCTTTCTTACGAACGCTCTCAGGGACGGATGTATATACTAATCCTAAATGGAGCGATCCGTTTCAATAAAAAGGTGGAAGCATGTTGAAACGCTTCCACCTTCTCCCTTTATCTTCACCCTTACATCAACGAAGACTCAGCTCCTTAATCAGGTTAGACGCTCCGCCCACTTTATCAATGCACCACAACACAAACCGGATGTCTACACAAATGGTGCGGTTCAGGTCTTTATCAAAAGCGATCTTATGGCTCAACGCTTCATAGTTCCCGTCAAAGCACAAGCCAATCAGTTCACCATTTGCGTTCAGCACCGGTGAGCCTGAGTTGCCGCCCGTGATATCGTTGGTGGTAATGAAACCTACAACAATATCGTTGCGCGATTTATCTGCGTATTGACCAAAGTCTTTCTTAGCCACCTTGTCCAGGAGGTCTTTTGGAAGGTCAAATTCATAATCTCCGGGTTTGTATTTCTCGAGCATTCCCTTGGTGGTGGTCACATAGTCATACTTCACGGCGTCACGCGGCTGATAACTTTTTACACTGCCGTAGCTCACACGCATGGTCAAGGTTGCGTCAGGGTACATTTTCTTCTTAGGATCTATTTGCATGATGCCTTTCAGGTACAACCTGCCGAACTCATTGTTGGCATCGTTGAAGATGCGGTATTGCGGCAGATACTTGCTGTCATAGTTACGCACAAACTGGCTGGCAGTGAGGTATGCGGCATCATTTTGCAGTACAACCGGATCAGGGTTCGCCATAAAGCTGTTCCACTTATTGTCATCCAGGATCATGGTTGTACCAAAAACATTTTGTGCATATTTCTGGTAGCTCTCCCTGTCTTTCAGATCTCCGTATGTATTCTTGAGGTTATCAAAGAAGCCGATGGGATGCTGTGATTTATCTACCTGGTTGTAATACATCATCAGTGCATCGCGCACAATATTTTTATCCGAACCCACTACTTCGCTGGCTATAAAATCTTTTCTTCGGTTATTGATAGACGTGAGTAGTCTTTTTACATCTGCATTGTCTGGGCCTTTCTTTACGAGTTCACTTTCCAGCAACATCATAGATGAAGCAAAGGCGAGGAGTGGGCTACCCAGGATTCCCTCATTGATGAACCAGCGATGTTTCTCATAGGGCCGCCATTTTTCATAGGCCTTCTCCCATTCCGTAAAGATATTTTCAAACTCGGGTTTTCCTTTGGCCCAGGTCTTGAATCTGACCTCATCAGCTTGCTTTTGTTCAAACACTTTATACTTCAGCAATTGCTTGGCTTCGCCGTCATAGAATTTCCAGTAGTTCGCAATGCTGGCATAGTTGGACGCGAGTTTCAGTCGAGTAGCATCGTCTTTCTTCATCTCATCAAACATGTGCTTCAGCCGCATATCCCGCAGATTCACGCGGGTTGGGTTTTCGATGTCCGTTTTCATTTTTACCCCGTAAGATGTTTCATAACGGTTGGTACTACCGGGATATCCGTAAATCATGGCATAATCGCCATCTTTCACGCCCTTGATGGATACAGGAAGAAAGTATTTTGGCTTGAAGGGAATGTTGGCAGCGTCATATCCGGCTGGCTTTCCATCTTTGCTCATATATACACGGAATACCGAAAAATCGCCGGTATGCCTTGGCCATTCCCAGTTGTCTGTATCACCACCGAATTTACCGATGCTTTCCGCAGGTGTGCCCACCAGGCGGATGTCTTCATAACGCTCATAGACATAAGCCAGATACTGGTTGCCTTTGAAATGTGCGATCACAGTGGTGACAATATTATTGGAAGGATCACTCAGTGATTTGTTGAGTGCCGCTACGGTTTCCTGCACTTTCTTCAGTCGGTCCGCACCGGTCAATGTTCCCACCGCACTGTCGATGCTTTTAGTGACGTCATCGATCCTCTTCAAAAACAATACGAATAATCCTTTGGCTGGTATTTCTTCGCCGAGGCTCTTTGCATAGAAGCCATCGCGTAGATAGTTGTTCTGTACCGTGCTGGCCGCTGCAATGGCACCATATCCACAATGGTGGTTGGTGAACAGCAGTCCCTGCGCACTCACGATCTCGCCGGTACAGCCACCGTTGAACATCACAATCGCGTCTTTCAGCGAAGCTTTGTTGATGCTGTACAGCTGTTCTTTGGTGAGCTTGAGGCCTCGCTTCACCATGTCGTCATATACTTGTTGCCCCAGCAACTGCGGCAACCACATGCCCTCGTCTGCCGCTGCAGAAAAGAAGGTCAATACCAGACTACACAGGACAATAATTTTTTTCATAATAGTGATCATTAGATTATTCCTCATTACTTTCTTGCAAGGTTCTCCAAAGCAAATCTTTCAAAGGTTGTAAGCCTTGTTGGTACATGGCCGAGAAGAACACGTGCGGAATATTTTTCGGCAGCTCCTTTGAGATCGCAGCCCGAAGTTCGTTGTCCAGCATATCAGATTTACTGACGGCGATCACAAACTTCTTATGAAGTAGCTCAGGATTATAGGCTTCCAGTTCATTCACGAGGATATTGAGTTCTTCGCGATGGTTTTTGCTGTCTGCCGGTAACACAAAGAGCAGGATGGGATTTCTTTCGATGTGACGAAGAAAGCGATGTCCCAGGCCCCTGCCTTCCGCGGCACCTTCGATGATTCCCGGAAGATCGGCCACACAGAAGCTTTTGCCATCGTAATACTCCACCATCCCGAGTTGTGGGGTGAGGGTGGTGAAAGCGTAGTCTGCGATCTTGGGTTTTGCTGCAGTGATTACCGAAAGCAGGGTGGATTTACCTGCGTTGGGAAAGCCCACAAGGCCAACATCCGCAAGGACTTTCAGCTCAAGCACCTTCCATCCTTCTGATCCTGTTTCGCCAGGTTGTGCATATTCCGGCACTTGGTTGGTAGGTGTTGCAAAGTTTTTGTTGCCAAGGCCCCCGCGTCCGCCTTTGATCCAGACTACGGTTTGGCCATCTTCCATGATCTCGGCTTCCTGCTCCTCGGTCTCCGCATCACGCGCCACCGTACCCAAAGGCACTTCAATGATCACATCCTCGCCATCCCGTCCCGTTCGGTTGTTCCGGTCGCCCGGTCTGCCGTCCTCTGCCAGCACGTTCTTGAAGTACCGGAGGTGCAGCAGGGTCCATAGGTGTTTGTTCCCCCGAAGAATGATATGTCCGCCACGTCCGCCATCGCCACCGTCAGGACCCGCCTGCGCATTGTACTTGGTGCGCATGAAATGTTTGCTGCCCGCGCCACCATGGCCGGAGCGGCAGAATATACGGATCTGGTCTACAAAATTTGATTTCTCCAAAATATTTGATACTTGTGAAGTAAAAAGTCAAAATTAGAAAGTTAAAAAGGGTTTTTACTTTTTACTTT
>JBEISY010000196.1:0-4516 GCA_040375175.1 Chitinophagaceae bacterium | reverse complement strand
TATACGCGCTGTTTTGTGAAAGCAATCACTTTGTTGTTCAGGTCTTCATTCACTACCGGCTTCGTATAGTCGCGCTTGCCCGTAACCCCAACCTTATCACGCAGTTCTTTCTGTGCGTTGATCTGGATGCGGATGGCATCATGTGCCACTTGCAACATTTTCACCAGATCCTCTTCTGCACATTCTTTAGATTCACCTTCCACCATCATCAGGTTCTTTTCTGTGGCGGCGATGATATAGTTCATGTCAGACTCAGCCATCTGTGAGCGTGTAGGGTTGATGACGAATTCCCCATTTACACGGCCAACCCTTACTTCAGAGATGATCTCCTTGATGGGCACGTCAGAAACGGCCAGGGCTGCAGAGGCGGCGAGGCAGGCGAGGGAATCAGGCATCACTTCAGAGTCAGAAGAGATGAGGGTTACGATCACCTGAACTTCACAAAAATAATCTTCGGGGAACAGGGGCCGGAGGGCCCTATCAATCAATCGACTGATCAAAATTTCATAGTCGCTCAGCCTTCCTTCCCTTTTGAAAAATGATCCGGGGATACGGCCGGCGGAAGCAAATTTTTCCATGTAGTCAACACTCAATGGAAAAAACTCCTGACCTTCTTTGGCATCTGTATTTGCACAGACTGTTGCGAGCAGTACGCAGTTACCCTGCGTTACTGTTACAGAACCGTCTGCTTGGCGTGCAAGTCGTCCAGTTTCCAAACTGATCTTCTGTCCATTAAGATCTATGTTGGAACTGATGGGTTGTGATAACATAATTAGATATTAAATAGAGCGGGCAATAAATGACTATTCCCAACAAGGTGTTGGGAATAGTCTGAGTATGTTGTGTTATTTCCTTAAACCTAGTTTCTCAATCAGGGCGCGATATCCCATGAGATTTGTTTTGCTCAGGTAAGTGAGAAGCGTTTTACGCTTTCCAACTGATTTCATCAGTCCACGGTGTGTAGAAAAATCTTTCTTATTTTTCTGTAGGTGGGAAGAGATATGATTGATCCTTTCCGTTAATAGCGCGATTTGGGCTTCTATAGAACCGGTGTTCTTTTCATTTCCACCAAATTCACTAAAAATTCTTGCCTTTTTTTCTGAAGTTAAAGCTGACATCTCAATGTTTTTTTTGTTGCATCCAAGTTTATCTACGATAAATAGTCCGCGAAGGTAGGGATTTTCGGCCTAAAAGGCAAAAAATAATGAGGCAATGTGTGAATGTGGCAATGCGGCAATTTTCTTAGTTCGCAGGTCGCAGGGTCACAGGTCGCAGAGCTTACCGGATATTCGGCGGTTTTCTGCGACCTTTTCGGGATCTAACTCATATACTTGAGGTTGCGCGCATATAAAAGTACAAAAACCACCCCTATTAACGCGAAAAACATGACCATACCATAGGCAAGGGGATTACTTAGCCCATACACCCAAAACGGGACGGCGGCAAAGGCCAGGGTACCTACTACATAGATCCAGAACCCTATTTTCTTCAGTCTGAACATCATAAACGCTCCGAAAAGGGTCAGGATGTTAGTGATCATGATCCCGAGCGCGTATTCTTTGATTTTCTCAGGGCTAACCATATTGGAGGCTTCCTTCATGACCTGCCTTGCGCGTTCTGTATTTTCTGCGTCTTCACCCTTAACAGTCACCCTAACATTCCCTTTATCCATTTGTTGCCGGATCAGTGCAGAGGTCAGGTCTGCTTCGCGATATTGGTTAATACCCGTGACCACCAGCAGGGTGCTGCCGATCAGGCTCAACACACATAAAATGGTCAGAAAATCAGTCCTGCCTTTATGATTTGCGTCCATAACCTTGAATATAGATACAAGTTTAAAACTTGATTGGGAATAATCGGCTAATTTTCCGGCTTTATTCCATCCATGAAAAGGATCCTCTGCTGTGTGACCAATGACCTTTGCACTGACCAGCGCATGGCCCGGATTTGTGGCTCACTTGCTGCACAAGGGTTTAGGGTTCAGTTGATAGGGTCAAGGGGGCCTGATCCACGGCCTTTACCGTCTGCCAATTATGAGCAGGTAAGGCTGTTCACCTTCTTCAGGAAAGGGAAACTGTTCTACCTGGAATACAACCTCCGCCTGTTTCTTTATTTACTCCGGCAGAAAGCCGATATCCTGGTTGCCATCGATCTGGACACCATCGTTCCCGTATACCATGCCGCCCGCTTGAAGAAAACCGCCCGGGTCTACGACGCCCATGAGCTGTTTACCGAAATGAAAGAAGTGGTCAGTCGTGATGATATTCACCGGATCTGGAGCTGGGTGGAAAGGACTTATCTGCCCCGATTTCCACTGGGATATACGGTTTCAGGGTCCATCGCAAGACATTTTGCCGAAAAATACGGCGTGAACTACGCCGTGATCCGGAATCTGCCCGTGGGCGGACCGATGGTGCTACCTATCGCCCATCGGAAAAAACATTTCCTCTACCAGGGCGCGGTGAATGAAGGCCGTGGATTTGAGGCGCTGATCCCGGCCATGACAAAAGTAAATGCGCCATTAGTAATATATGGCGAGGGGAACTTTCAGGAGCAGTGCAGGGCGCTGATCCGGCAATATGGTCTGGAGGATAAAGTGACGATGATGGGTGCGGTACCCCCATCGGTCCTCAAATCCATTACCCAGACAGCCTATGCGGGGATCAACCTGGTGGAGCCGATGGGCCTCAACCAATTCTATTCCCTTGCAAACAAGTTCTTTGACTATATCCAGGCGGGGATCCCGCAGGTCACCATGGCCTTTCCGGAATACCAGCAGATCAATGAACAATACGGTGTGGCCGTCCTGGTCAGCGATCTGGATCCCGATAATATTGCCGCGGCAATGAACAAAGTATGGCTGGATGAGGTTACCTATTCAGAAATGAGTGAACGGTGTGCACGTGCAGCTGCTGAGCTCCGATGGGAAGAGGAAGAAAAAACCTTGCTCCTGTTCTATCAACAAACCGTGTACCGCGTTGGATAAACATCTTCATATTATTTCTTTTGACGTGCCTTTCCCTGCCAATTACGGTGGTGTTTTTGAGATTTATCACACCCTCCGTTCCCTACATCGGGAAGGCATCAAGATCCACCTGCACTGTTTTGATTATGGCCGGGGGCAACAACCGGAATTGAAAAAGTATTGTGAGTCTGTACATTATTACGAACGACATACCGGTCACAAGGGTTTCTCGATGAAGCTCCCTTACATCGTCAGTTCAAGGGCCAACCCGGAATTACAAGAGAACCTCTCCAAGGATGATCATCCCATATTACTTGAGGGTATCCACACGAGTTATTATCTGCAGGACGATGGCTGGAAAAACAGAAAGGTGGCATTGCGTCTGCATAACATTGAGCACGAATATTATCGCCAGCAAGGCAAGCAAAGCAATTCTCTCTTTCGTAAACTTTATTTCTGGAACGAGAGCCGGTTGTTAAAAGCATACGAGAAAAAGATTGCGAACAGGTGCCTCGTGCTGGCCATGGTGGAGAAAGATACGAACTACTATCGCACCCAACTGGGTTCAAAGCAAGCCGCCTATCTCCCACCCTTCATCGGCTGGGATCATCCGCACTGTGAAGAAGGCGTTGGCCATTTTGTTTTGTACCATGGAAATTTATCAGTGGAAGAGAACCAACGTGCGGCGGCATGGTTGCTGCAGGAAGTGTTCAATGATGTGGAGATCCCTTTTGTGATTGCAGGTAAGGACCCTTCACCCGCATTGGAAGCCCTGGCGCACCAGCAACAACATACCTGCATGGTCAGCAATCCATCGGACCTGGAAATGGAAGACCTCATCAAGAAAGCACAGATCCATATCCTGCCTTCCTTCACGGATACGGGGGTTAAGTTTAAGTTGCTGCACGCGGTTTTTTGTGGAAGGCATATTGTAGCCAATGAGGAAATGCTGGAAGGCACCAAACTGGACAGCGCCTGTCATGTGGCGAAAAATGGCAATGCATTTAAATCTATCCTGATGCAACTATATCGCAAGCCATTCACGGATGACGAGATCAGTTTGCGGGAGAAATTACTGCACCACTATTACAACAATACGGATACGGCGAAGCGCCTTATCTCGTGGCTATGGTAGCATTGTCTACCACTTTTCCATTCTCGGTTTTAATGGTTCTGGCGGGGAATTTATTGATCACCATGAAGTCATGGGTAGCCATCACGATGGCTGATCCTGATTCCCGGGATACCTGCATGAGTAGGTTCATGATCTCGTCACTGGTTTCAGGATCGAGGTTACCGGTAGGCTCATCCGCGAGGATCAGTTTGGGGGAGTTGAGCAGGGCCCTGGCAATATCAATTCTCTGTTGCTCACCACCTGAGAGTTCAAATGGATATTTAAATCCTTTGGTTTTGAGGCCCACTTTCTCCAGTACATCCTGGATCTTGTCTTCCATCAGTTTCTTGTCTTTCCAACCCGTGGCCTGTAAAACAAACTCGAGGTTATCATGCACATTACGATCTGTCAGCAATTGAAAATCCTGGAACACAATT
>JBEISY010000221.1:0-4149 GCA_040375175.1 Chitinophagaceae bacterium | reverse complement strand
CGTACCAAGGCATTTCTGATGGCCAAGGAAGGGGAGGCTGAAGAGCATAACGCCCGAGCCTATGCGCAGTATGCCAATCAATTCGCAAAGGTGATTGAAGTATTGAAGGACAATGAGAGTGCAGCCAGGATCTATGTGAACACCCTGGACAGTAGTATTCAGATCCTTCAGAAGAAACTTGAAGCAACGCAGAAGATGAAAAATGCCACTGAAGGTTTGGCCGATGTGTTCCAGATCAAAGACGGATGGGTGTTCCAGGAAGCCATGGGTGCGGCCACGCAGGCCATCAGCCACAACATCGCTTCCATTCGCTCAAACCTGGAATTCCTGGACCAGAACAATAATGTAACCGTTGGCGGAACCCCTTCGCAGGAAGAGCTGGAAGCCTTTGTGAAGAAAGTGGATGAAAGACAATTGACCAGGCTGAATGTTCCGTTGATTGGATCTGCGGGATATGATCTCAAGACTGAAGACAAGGCAGATCAAGGATTTAATATATTGAACTAGCAATTGACAATAACAGAATAACAAATAACCTCTCACATGAGCACATCATCACACAGTACCTGGAGCAAATTGCGTTGGCCGTTTAAAGCTTTACTCATCGCGGCACCGTTAGTGGTATTCGCATACTTCGCCATCAATGATGGTTGGTTTACCGCAACGCCGGAGAAAGAGATCGATCGCAGTGTCACCAACAACGTACCTGCGTCAACCTCGGAGAAGGAATCGGCGTCTGCAACTACTGCGCCGGCTGCCAAACCTGGTGAGCATAGACTATTCGCTTATCAGCCCGAGAAGCCGGTAGATGGAAAGCTGAAAGGTGTGGTGGAAGTGGGTGCTACGGGTTTTAACTCGTTCATCGTGAATATGGACAAGCAGAAGCATTGGGAGATCGTGAGCAAGGATTTTGGTCAGAGCCTGGCCTATGAAGGACTCGCCACAACAGATGATATCAGGGCGGGGTTGAAAAAGTATATCGCCGGCATGTTTGATAAAGGCGTGAAATCCAAAGACGTGCATTTCATCATCAGCTCAGGCGCGCAGAAAGAGCCGAAGACTACGGTCATTGCTTCTGAATTGAAGAAGATGGGTTTTGTGGTGAACCTGGTGACGCCTGAGCAGGAAGGTAAGTTGGCCCTGTACTCCGTTTTGCCGGAGTCTTACCGTGCTTCAGCATTTGTGACCGATATGGGTTCAGGCAACACCAAGATCTCCTGGTGGAACGGCAGCAGCGTGACTGCATTGGAGGCCCCTGGTTCAAAATACTTCGATAAGGAGGTGGCCGATGGCGTTGTGTATGATGAGGTAAAAGCGAAGGCTTCAAAAATACCCTCTGCGCAACGTGAAGTATGCTTCATCATTGGTGGAACACCCTTTGAATTGGCCAAGCAGATCCGGCAGGGCGATGAAAGGTTCACGGTACTGAACGCGCCGGAGCAGTACAAGGGCGACAAACCCAAGACCAAGGCCGGGTTGAATATCTACAAAGCCATCAAAGATGCTACGGGTTGCGACACCTTTGTATTTGATTGGGACGCGAATTTTTCGATTGGGTTTTTGTTGCAGCTCCCGTATTAATGAGGCAATTAGTCAATGCGGCAATATTGCATTGCCGCATTGACTAATTGACTAATTGTCAAATTGTCTTAATGCCTACATTTGCGAATGCAAATGTTCTGGGATGATACCATCGTTGCGCTGGCCACGGCCCATGGGGTGAGTGCCATTGGCGTGATCAGGCTAAGTGGGCCGAAAGCCATCGATATCACCAATGCATTGTTCCCTTCAAAGGATCTCATTAAGGCTAAGGGCAACACTCTGCATGTGGGTTTGCTGAAAGATGGTGATACCGTTTTGGATGAAGTGGTGGTTTCCCTGTTTCGTGCACCGCGGAGTTATACCGGTGAGGACATCACGGAAATTTCCTGCCATGGTTCGCCCTTTATCCAGGAACAGATCGTCAATGCCTGTATTGCGCACGGCGCGAGACTGGCGAGGCCAGGGGAGTTCACGCAGCGGGCATTTTTAAAAGGAAAGCTTGATCTCACGCAAGCGGAAGCAGTAGCTGATCTTATCGCATCCAATACTGAAGCTTCACAGCAGGCCGCGCTGAAGAATATCCGTGGCGGGTTTTCTGATATACTGAAATCATTGCGTGATCAGCTCATTACCTTCTCGGCACTCATTGAGTTGGAATTAGATTTTTCCCAGGAGGATGTGGAGTTCGCAGATCGTACGCAGCTGTATCAATTGATCCGAACCATCCAGACTGCCGTGGCGGACCTCGTGCATTCCTTCAAGTTGGGTAACGTAATTAAGAATGGCGTGAAGGTGGCCATTGTGGGCAAACCCAATGCCGGTAAATCAACCCTGCTCAATACTTTGTTGAACGAGAACCGTGCGATCGTTAGTGAGATCGCCGGTACCACAAGAGATACGATTGAAGAAGTGATCAACATCGATGGGATTTTGTTTCGGTTGATTGATACGGCGGGTATCCGGGAAAGCAGTGACAAGATTGAGGTGATAGGGGTGGAGAAGAGCAGGGAGAAGATGAAGGAGGCAGATATTGTCTTGTATCTTTTTGACGCTGCTGCCGAAACACCCGGTGAACTGGATGCGGCCGTTTCATTACTGCGCGATGTAAATCCCAACTATGTTTTAGTAGGCAACAAAGCAGACCTGGTGTCTGATGTGCCAGAAAAATTTGTTGGTGTAGATGCGCTGTATATTTCTGCGAAGACGCATCACCATGTGGACTCGCTCAAAGAAAGGTTGGTTGATAAGGTGTTGCAAGGGCAGGTGAACATGGAAAGCACCATCGTGACCAATGCACGGCACTATGCTTCCCTGCAACAAGTTGCCGCTTCCATAAACGACGTTCAGGTGGGCATGGACGGCAATATTCCCGGTGATCTCCTCGCGCTGGATATCCGCCGCGCCCTCCACTTCCTGGGCGAGATCACAGGCGAGATCACCACTGAAGATCAGCTGGATTATATCTTTAGCAAGTTTTGTATCGGAAAATAGTCACTGTATCCCACTCATTTTTTTGGATGATTTAAAGAACTTTTATACCGTTTTTCAGTTAGGGTATTTTCGACGCTCCATTTTTATTCTCCTGCCAAATCAAATGATTAGCTACCGCTTTTATCTGAGCAAAGCTATAAGCATTGTTCAGCATCGTTCTTACTTCACTGTGTTTTTTATCAGCGTTAGCATTGAGGAATTCGGCAATTGTTTTTACAGCGGTTTCGTCTGCAAAAGCATCAACAGTTACGTCACCTGTTATAATATATTCAGTAAGATGCCCTTCTATGGTGCTGGCAGCAAGACTTCTTTCTTTGGCAATGGCATGTATATCTTTTCCTTCTTTAAACAACTGCATAGAGATATGAGCCGAAGGGATTTTCTTGTCAGCCTTTTCTGCTTTGGGCTCTTTCCGCTGCCGTTTGGGATTGGCCACCTTTAATTCAATATTCGTTTCCAGATCGTGTTCAATACAGTAATCCTCGACCATTTCCAGGATTTCAGCACCATATTTTTCTGTTTTGGCTTTACCAAACCCGCTGATCATCTGAAGATGCTGTGGAGTTCTGGGTAGAAAGTTCGCTATTTCTTTCAGACTGTTATTGTTAGCAACCAGGTAAATCGGAAGGTCCTGTTCATTGCAGATTTGATCCCGCCAGTTTTTTAATTCAAAAAATAATCCTGCGTTGGGAATATCAGAAACAGGCGTTAGCTTTTTATTGGCGGCATAGCTGCTGATGTGTATTCGGGGAATGCTGAGGTTGAGTTTATGTTTTAAATATCCTGCAATATTAAACGGTGTACTACAGTATTGTATACCGTGGATGATTTTTATCAGTGCGGTCATGGTTTCAAGTAGCGCTTCATCAACTGCTGTTGCCGTTTCCCGATGCTCCGTAAGAAGCGGATGCTGCTGTAAGTTCCGTTTTATGGTTTCAATCAAGGGTAAGAAATAGGCTGCCGCTGCCTTTATTCTTTGTTGCAGTTGTTCATTGTTTTCAATCACAGGGTTATCACTCATCAATAGGTTCACCTGCGTTAAGAATTTCCCGGCCGTAAGCTTGTGTTTCCTGATCTCTTCCAGAAACTCCGCTGCCCATTGCGATGCAGTTTGGT
>JBEISY010000433.1:0-2238 GCA_040375175.1 Chitinophagaceae bacterium | reverse complement strand
CTCTGGCTTAAAGTTGGGATTACGAGGATCAGACACTTCGCCACCGGAACCGTTTTGTGTTTGGATCGGTTTCGTTGGGGCAGGGGCTACGGGTGGCGGTGCGGCAGTTTTTGAGTCAGTGGTTTTAGTTGCGGCAGGTGGTGTTTTGGGTTTTGGCTTTGCCGTATCAGGTGTCGGTCTTAGCGGGTCCGTGAAAAAATATTTACCGCCTTCGCGTTGCACGTATAGTCGATAGAATTGTTTCAGGTCCGGTGCCTTGCCATCCAGAAAGCCATTGGTGACAGCGCCAGGATCGGCTACGCTGAGGATGGTTTTGAAATTTTTGAGGGAATCAGCTGAACGTTGGACATTGATCAGCACCACATCGGAAAAGGGGTTTGCCCAGCCGACGATCACTTTTCCCTGCTTGTGTTTCACTAAAATTTTCGGCAAGCTGTCTTGTGCAAACGCATTGATCCACAATGTATTAAAGAGGGCTATGTAAAATAAAGGTTTCAGCATTTGCGGATTGCGCTTAAAAGCGTTGGTAAGCTTCTGGGGTAACAAATATAATTGCTATGTCCGGTTAAAAACCCAGTATGCCAGATTTTAAAGAATTATTGCCTTGCAGTCCGCCGCTATGGATAGCCAGGATCTGGCTCCCTTTGGGAAGTACTTTTTTGTGCAATAGGTCCTCGATGGCGAACATCAGTCTGGCAGTATAAACGAAATCAGTGGGTATACTATTTTGTTGGTGGAACCGATTCATGAAATCGATGAGGGCCGGACTGGATTTCGCGAAGCCACCGAAAGTAGATTTCAGGATGGTAGGGGTAGCGTTTAGTGTTAGGGTTTGGATATCGGTGAGTAGGTTATTGGCGTTGACCACATTGACGACCCATACCTCTGCCTCGCCGGCGGTTTGGCAGAGGCCAGCTGCCATTGTCCCTGTCCCTGCGGCGCAGAAGATATGGGTGTAGTTTCGATGGGCCGCGTAGTGGAGGATCTCGCTGGCACCTTTGGCGCCTTTTTCTCCATAACCACCCATTGGGATCAAGGTTGAAGTTGGAAGGTGGAAGGTTGAAGAAGCCTCTTGATCAAATGCTGTCCTTGTTAAGAATACGAGTTTCATACCATAGGCCTGAGCGTCCTTTAGGGTTTGCGACCAGGCGGCGGGTTCTTCGCCGCGGATATAGCCGGTGCTTGACAGTCCGCAGGCTTGGGCGGCGAAGGCGGTGGCCACGATGTGGTTCGACCAGGCCCCGCCGAAGGTGTGTACGGCATCATGGCCGTTGGTGATGGCGTCCTCGAGGTAATACCTCAGCTTGAAAAATTTATTGCCAGAACAAACATCGTGGATCAGGTCCGTTCTCAATATATCCCAGGAAATTTCGTTTTGTTCGCATATGTAACTCCGTATGCTTTGGGTGATGATCTTCTCCCGGGCAAGCAGGTGAAACCAATTCAACGCATCTGTAGAGTGTGGTAAAGGCATTTAAGCACTAGATTTGCCGTCAAATTATTAAATCGAACCGAATGAAACCAACCCTTTTGATCCTTGCCGCCGGAATGGCATCTCGTTATGGGGGAATGAAGCAAATTGAATCCTTCGGGCCATCCGGAGAAACCATCATGGACTATTCCATTTATGACGCCATCAGGGCGGGTTTCGGTAAGGTTGTCTTCATCATCCGGGAAGAATTTGCTGAAAATTTCAAAAACATATTTGAACCGAAGCTGAAAGGGAAAGTGGAAACAGCCTATGTATATCAGGATCTCCACGCTTTCCTGGGTGGCCGGCAGGTCCCTGCGGACCGCACCAAGCCCTGGGGAACGGCGCATGCTGTGTTGTGTGCCAAGGATGCCGTGCACGAGCCATTTGCGGTGATCAATGCCGATGATTTCTACGGTAAGGATGCGTTTGACAAGGCTTACCAGTTTCTCACAACAGACTGCAACAACAGCACCTGGTCCATCATCGGGTATCATTTATTGAATACCTTGTCTGACCATGGGACCGTTAACCGCGGCGTTTGTGAGCTGGATAAAGAGGATAACCTGGTGTCTGTCCGGGAGCGGCTTAACATCCACCAAAAGGATGGTCAGGTTGTATGTGATGATAACCAGGAGCCGCATGTGATCCCCAGCAATTCTAAAGTATCGATGAACTTCTGGTGTTTCTCGCCAGGCGTATTCAACTATAGTGAGAAACTCTTTAATCAGTTCCTGGATGCCCAGATCAATGTGCCGAAGTCAGAG
>JBEISY010000388.1:0-2656 GCA_040375175.1 Chitinophagaceae bacterium | reverse complement strand
ATTTCAGTGATGGAAATGATACTGTCTACAATATAACGGCTATACCCGCGCCATGGCAATGCGCCCTGATACTCCTTATAATGAAGATTGAACTGCTTGCCCTGGTTAGACAGTAGCTTCTGCGCAATCTCCTCGTTGGCAACGGAAAAATCGAAATCATAGGATTGTACCGTATTGGCAGATCTGGACCGCAGGCCAGACTGGATGATCTTTCCCTCCCAGGTCTTGAACACATAGCCCTTCTTGACTATATAGTTCAACTCGCCATCCCGGGCGCCTTCGCCCAAGACAAAATAAAACTTCCAGTAGATAAACCCTGCGCCAACAATAAGCAACAATAGAAAAACCCAGGTAACAATCCGTCCCATATATTAAGATTAGGCCTGAAAAATAAGGAATGTTATCAATAACACAATGGTTAACTTCGTACCGAATAACTCGCTCATGAACATTGGCATTGTTTGCTACCCAACCTTTGGCGGCAGTGGCGTTTTAGCCACAGAATTAGGAAAGGCCCTCGCCGACAAAGGTCATAATATTCACTTCATTACATACCAGCAACCGGTGCGGCTCACCGGCTTCAGTGCAAATATCTTTTACCATGAAGTACGGGTACCAACCTATCCATTGTTTGACTATCCTCCCTATGAAACGGCATTGGCCAGCACCATGGTTGACGTGATCAGAAACCACAACCTTGACCTGCTGCATGTACACTATGCCATTCCGCACGCCGCGGCGGCCTATATGGCCAAAAAGATCCTCCAGGAAGAAGGCCGGGACATTCCGGTGATCACCACCCTGCATGGAACAGACATCACGCTTGTAGGCAAAGACAAAACCTACGCGCCCGTAGTGGCCTTTTCCATCAACCAAAGCGATGCCATCACGGCCGTATCAGACAACCTGCGTCAGGAAACCTTTCGGACCTTCCGCATTGAGAAAGACATCCAGGTGATCCACAACTTCGTGGATGTGGAAAGATTCACACGAAAGCCCATCGATGCATTCCGAAAAGTCATTGCACCCAATGGAGAAAGAATCATCCTGCATGCTTCCAACTTCCGGAAAGTGAAACGTGTGCAAGACGTCATCAAAGTATTTCAGGCAGTCAATCAGCAAAAACCTTCAAAGTTACTTCTGGTCGGCGATGGCCCGGAACGCCCCGGCGCAGAAGAGATGTGCAGGGAAATGGGTATTTGTGACGATGTCCGTTTTGTAGGAAAACAACAGGATATGGAAGAGATCATGGCCGTTGCCGATCTTTTCCTCCTTCCCTCAGAATACGAAAGCTTTGGCCTCGCCGCCCTGGAAGCCATGGCCGCCGGAGCACCTGTTGTAGCGTCCAATGCCGGTGGCTTACCCGAGATCATTGAACAGGGCGTCTGCGGTTTCATGGCCGATGTAGGCGATGTGGAATCGATGGCCAACTACGCATTGGACATTCTCCTGCATGACAACCGCCTTAACCAGTTCAAAGAAGCAGCACGTGCCAAAGCCAAGCAGTTTGATATCCACAACATCATTCCTGAATACGAAACCCTTTATAAGCAGGTTGCAGATAACAGTTTGCAGGGTAGACTTGTTATAGGAAAGTGAGAAGATAAAGGGAGAAGTGCGAAGGCTTCACACTTCTCCCTTTATCTTCTCACTTTTTTTCTAAAGTGGGATACGTAATCCCAAGTTGCTCCAAATAAGTAGCATATTTACTCGGATCGTAATAGAATTTCTTCATCTGCTCCCGATAGGTTTCCTGTATCTCCTTGTTGATATACGTTGGCGCAGGGTCATCGTTCGTAATAAATGATTTGTACTTCACATCCTTGGTCTGAACATTGGTGAAATAATACTTGGCATCTGTAAGGATCTTTGGATTGGTGAAGAGATCAACCAGTGTCAGTGCTGTAGCCTTAGCACCAGCCAGCGACCCCTTATGTGCAATAGGCGTGGCCATTGCAATGGCATCACCCCAATGATGTCCCTGGGTTCCGGGAATATTAGCAGGATAGCGCAACACTATTGTAGGCACGTTCCAACTGATATCACCAATATCGTCACTACCGCCGCCCCATGAAAAAGGAACGGAGCCCTTGATAGTGTCCACCTTCGCATTCAGTCCGTCTATGGTATTACCCAATTGATCCTTCTTTGGCGCACTCAATAACTTCTGTGTTGCCCTTGCCAGTTGCTGGTCGGCCTCCGACCAAACGGGCATGCCTACCCGAACAATATTCGGATAGAATGCCTCGGCCAATGGCTTACTGAAATGCCCGGGCCATGCGGTCCCTACGATCTTATTGCTCACCTTTGTCTCACTCATCGTTGCCGCACCATTCGCGATCCGCACACCAGCTTCATACATCGCTTTGATATCCTCATAATTCCTTTCACGGAAATAATACCACACACTCGCTTTAGAAGGCACCACATTCGGCTGGTCGCCGCCATCCGTGATCACATAGTGGCTCCGTTGTGTTGGCTTCAAGTGCTCCCGCTTGTAATTCCAACCGATGTTCATCAGCTCCACGCCATCCAGTGCACTTTTCCCCCGCCATGGCGCACCAGCAGCATGCGCCGCATCCCCTTCAAATGCAAACTGCACAGACACCAATCCATTGCCGCCGTTATCACCATAGGAAGCTGCAAATCCACTGCT
>JBEISY010000129.1:0-5684 GCA_040375175.1 Chitinophagaceae bacterium | reverse complement strand
TGCTGAGCTTCCCGGACTACTTTGCGGGCGGTCATATTGGAGACACACAGCTGCGTAACACCTTTACCTATGTAAGCTTATTGCTATCTCTACCTGTGCTCTTCTATAGTGCATCGGAATTTTTTATTTCCGGGTGGAAGGGACTTCGGCAGGGATGGCTCAATATTGACGCGCCTATCGCCCTGGCCATTCTTATGGCCTTCGGCAGAAGTGTATATGAGATCTTAACGCATACCGGCCCCGGGTATCTGGACAGCATGAGTGGCGTTGTATTTTTTATGTTGGTGGGCCGATGGTTTCAAAACAGGACCTACGATGCCTTCTCATTTGACCGTGATTACCGATCTTATTTCCCGTTGGGCGTTACTCAGATCAAAGACAACCAGCAAGTGAACGTGCCCGTGATCAATCTGCAGAAAGGAGATATCATACTTGTCAGAAATGAAGAAATGGTTCCTGCCGACGGCATCCTGCTCAAGGGAAGGGGAAGTATCGACTATAGTTTTGTATCCGGCGAAACCACACCTGTAGATAAAAACAAAGGTGAGCTGCTTTATGCCGGTGGTAAACAAATGGGAACTACGATCACGGTTGAAGTGGTTACACCGGTGTCTCAGAGCTACATTACTCAGCTTTGGAACAACGATGTGTTCCATGGAAAGAAAAATAAAACAGAAAGCTTTGTTCACCCCTGGAGCAGGTACTTTACCTATGCTCTCTTCGCGCTTGCATTCTTCTCTGCCCTCTACTGGTACCAGGTTGACAGCACTAAAATTCTTCCTGCTATCACCTCTGTATTGATTGTGGCCTGCCCTTGCAGTTTGTTGCTATCTGCCACCTTTACCTATGGCAATATGCTGGGTATCTATGGCCGCAAGAAACTGTATTTGAAGAATGCGAATGTGATCGAGGCTTTGGGCAAAGTGGACACCATTGTACTGGATAAAACGGGAACACTCACCCATCATCATGCAGCAGATATCCGTTTTGAAGGTGATCTGTTGTCTGCTGAAGAAAAAAGCATGGTACAGGCATTGACGGCGCAGTCTACCCACCCACTGAGTAAAATGATTTCGAGATCATTAATGGCCAACCAGCAAGAAGGCTTGTCGGTGCAAGCTTACCAGGAACTAAGCGGTATGGGGTTGGAAGCAAAAGTGAATCATCGCCAGGTGCGTATTGGCTCTTATAGTTTTGTTCGGGAAGATGGCTCCCTGGAACTGGCCGAACCCGGTGTACACATCCGGTTTGATGATGAGGTCAAAGGCAGGTTTGTCATCAACAACATGTATAGGGATGGTATCGCGGAAATGGCGAGCCAATTGAAAGCAGCCGGATACAATGTGCACTTGCTCAGTGGGGATAATGATACAGAAAGAAAGAACCTGACGGCGATGTTCGGTGAGGACCTTCATGTATTATTCCGCCAGAGTCCTCAAGACAAACTGGAGTATATCAAAAAACTACAATTGCAGGGGAAAAATGTGATGATGCTGGGTGATGGGCTGAACGATGCCGGTGCCCTTCGCCAGGCGCAGGTAGGCATTGCCGTTACTGACGCCACCAATCTCTTTTCGCCAGCCAGTGATGGCATCCTTGACGGATCCCAGGTGGGCCAGCTGGCGCAGATGCTTCGGTATGCCAAAACCGGCAAAATCATTGTGACCGTGAGTTTTATCGTATCTATATTATACAATATCATTGGCCTGAGCTTCGCCACCCAGGCGATGCTGTCTCCCCTCATTGCGGCGATCCTCATGCCCGCGAGCAGTATCTCCATTGTGGTGCTGGTGTCTATCTATGCAAGACTGGCAGCAAGGAAGATCAGGGGAAGTGTGTAGGGTGAGACTATAGCCTGAGCCTACGCACTCCCCCTAAACACTCCCCCTAAACACTCCCCCTGCAGCAACAACACAGCACATGATCAAAATCATATGCTGCATTGTTGCTGCTCATCGTCACGAGAATGTCACGCCCATACTTTTGGCTTGCAAACGTTCAAGATTGTGAGTGTATTAATCGTCCTTATATTCTTCAGTATTCTGGTAGCCGGAGGTTTTCTCGCGGCCTTCCTCTGGTCCGTTAAATCAGGACAGTATGACGATGACTATACTCCTTCCGTGCGGATGTTATTTGACGACAAGCCTTCTTCTTCTCCCGCAGAAGATTCAACCAATACAACATCTACATCACTAATACAAAACGGCAATAATGCAAGTTGAGAAGTTTTATTACGACAATAAGATCGTGCGCAACTTCGCGTATGCGACGATTCTTTGGGGCGTGGTAGGCATGCTGATCGGCGTATGGGTAGCTTTCCTGATGGTATTCCCCGGTTTAAACGTCGGCGGAATTGCAGTAGGTAAAGAAACCATCGGCCTGACCTTCGGCCGCCTTCGTCCTCTACACACCAATGCGGTCATCTTCGCTTTTGTGGGTAACGGTATCTTCATGGGATACTACTATTCCCTTCAACGCCTCTTGAAAACAAGGATGGCCAGCGATGCACTCAGCAAGATCCATTTCTGGGTCTGGCAGCTGATCATCGTTGCTGCGGCAGTAACGCTGCCCCTCGGAATCACCACCAGTAAAGAATACGCAGAACTGGAGTGGCCCATCGATATTGCCATTACCCTGGTTTGGGTGGTCTTCGGTTACAATATGTTCTGGACCATCCTGAAGCGCAGGGAACGTCACCTTTATGTAGCGATCTGGTTTTACATCGCCACCTTCGTTACCGTAGCGGTGCTGCATATCACCAACTCCCTCGCAATGCCAGTGTCCCTGTTCAAAAGCTACTCCGTATTTGCGGGTGTGCAGGATGCACTGGTACAGTGGTGGTATGGTCACAATGCCGTGGCCTTCTTCCTGACCACGCCTTACCTCGGCCTGATGTATTACTTCATGCCAAAGGCAGCCAACAGGCCTGTGTATTCATATAGACTTTCCATCATTCACTTCTGGGCGCTGATCTTCCTGTATATCTGGGCAGGTCCGCACCACTTGTTATATACTTCATTACCCAACTGGGCACAAACCCTCGGGGTGATCTTCAGTTTCACACTGATCTTCCCCAGCTGGGGCGGTATGATCAACGGACTGCTCACGCTCCGCGGTGCATGGGATAAAGTGCGGGAAGACGTGATCCTGAAATTCATGGTGGTTGCCGTAACCGCTTATGGTATGTCAACCTTTGAAGGCCCGATGCTCTCCCTGAAAAATGTAAACGCGATCAGCCACTTTACCGATTGGACCATCGCGCACGTACACGTGGGAGGCCTTGGATGGAACGGGATGCTGACGTTTGGTATCCTGTATTGGTTGATCCCCAGAATATTCCGTACGGAATTGCACTCTAAAAAACTCGCGAACATCCACTTCTGGATCGCAACACTGGGTATCATTTTCTATGCAGTGCCGATGTATTGGGCAGGTTTCAAACAAAGCCTGATGTGGAAAGAGTTTACCGAAGCGGGCCAGCTGAAATACCAGTTCCTGGAAACCGTAACGCAGCTGCGTGGATTCTATTTGCTGCGCGCCATTGGTGGTACCTTGTTCTTCTCTGGCTCACTGATCATGGTATATAACCTGATTGCAACAGTCCGGAAAGGATCACTAATAGCCGACGAAGCTGCCGAAGCACCTGCACTTCATGGTGAATATCAAGCGCACTCTGGTGAACACTGGCATAGGAAGATTGAGCGTAAGCCTGTTCCATTTCTAGTTCTGACACTCATTGTTATTCTGATTGGCGGAATCATCGAAATGGTTCCAACCTTTATGATCAAGTCCAACATCCCCACCATTGCAGCAGTGAAACCTTACACACCACTGGAGCTGCAGGGAAGGGATATCTATATCCGTGAAGGATGCTATACCTGTCACTCACAGATGATCAGGCCGTTCCGTTCTGAAACTTCACGATATGGTGAATATTCCAAAGCGGGTGAGTTTGTATACGATCATCCATTCCAGTGGGGATCAAAAAGAAGTGGACCTGACTTGGCACGTGAAGGGGTGGGCAACCTGAAAAAATCAGATGCATGGCATTACAATCACATGGATGATCCGCAGGCTATTTCCACCGGAACCATCATGCCTTCCTATTCATTCATCCTGAATCATGAACTAGATACGGCATCCACACCCGGCAAGATCAGGGCCATGCAGAAACTGGGTGTACCATACCCTGAAGGATATGACCAGCTCGCTAACCAGGATCTGCGGGATCAGGCCAACAAAATCAAGGATAATCTCGCGAAAGATGGCATCAAGACCTCATCCAGCAAAGAGATCATCGCGTTGATCGCCTATTTGCAGAGGCTAGGTACAGATATTACCAAATCACAAACCGCTCAAAAATAGATCATGTTCAAATTCATCAGGCAATACGCAGAAAAGGTTGATCATGCCAGCTTATACCCCACCGTCGGGCTGATCATTTTCATGGTATTCTTCATCGTAATGGTGAACTATGTCAGGAGAATGACGAGGCAGGAAGTAGATGAACTGAGTTCCATGCCACTTGACCTGGAGCATCCTGATCAATCCATGAATCTTTAAAACACGGAATATGACACCCTTATTCAACATCAACATAAGAAAGAAAGCAGCAGCACTTTCTGCGCTTCTCACAATCGCGTTTGCAACACGTGCGCAGGAAGCTGCTGCCCCCTCCGGGGGCCAAACCAACTGGCTGGAAATCCTGCTGGTGCTGGCAGCACTGGTGCTGCTGTTTGTCATCTGGGGTATGGGGCAGGTGTTGCTCATCCTTGGGAAAAGATTGAGCGCCAAACGAAAAAGCGTTGCGAAAGCCGCAGTCATGATGGTGATCTTCGGACTATTTTCCCTGGTTTCACAAGCACAGGATGCACAGGCCAGTTCAGTACCCGCCGTTACCGAATCCAACTACGGCGGTATCCCAGCACTCGAATTTTGGGCCCTCGCAACCGTGATCGGAATTGAATTCCTCGTCATACTCTTCCTTGCTTTTATGGGAAGGAGGATGTACCGTGAACTCACTGGTTATGTTGATACCGTAGCATCAGGTGTTGCACAAACATCAACGCTGGGTATGTGGTGGAAAAACCTCGATGAAAAATTCTTCACCCGTGCCATTCCGGTGGAGAAAGAAGCTGATGTGCTGCTGGACCACGACTATGATGGGATCAAAGAGCTGGACAATGCGCTGCCCCCATGGTGGAAATATGGTTTTTATATTACCATCGCCGTAGCCGTTGTCTATGTATTCAACTTTCATGTGTTTGGCATCGGTAAAAATCCTGAACAGGAATATGCAGCAGAGATGGCGGAAGGCAAGCGCGTGGAAGAAGCGTACAAGGCACGTACCAAAAATCTTGTAGATGAAAATAATGTAGTGATAGCTGACGCCGCTGGTATCGCTGAAGGTGGTAAACTGTATAAACAATCTTGCGTTGCCTGCCACGGCGCCAATGGCGAAGGTGGAATTGGACCAAACCTTACAGACGAATACTGGATCCATGGCGGATCGATGAATAACATCTATAAAACCATTAAAGTAGGTTATCCTGATAAGGGTATGCAGGCATGGGAATCCATGTTAAGCCCCGTTCAGATGAAGGACCTTTCCAGCTTTGTGAAATCACTCCAAGGCACCAAACCCGCAAACGGGAAAGCGCCGCAGGGTGACATCTATAAGGACT
>JBEISY010000164.1:0-4986 GCA_040375175.1 Chitinophagaceae bacterium | reverse complement strand
TTTATAGGGGGAGGGTTTAGGGGGAGTATTTATAGGGGGAGGGTTTAGGGGGAGGGTTTAGCTGAGGGCTTAGGCCTGCCTAAACCCTCCCCCTAAACCCACCCCCTTGTATATATTGTATATTTTCGTTATGAAAGAAGTGTTCGTAGTAGACGCAGTAAGAACGCCCATCGGTAAATATGGCGGGGTATTGGCAACGGTGCGGCCGGATGACCTGCTGGCCATTGCCATCCGGGGTTTGCTGGCCAGGCATCCATCCATCGATCCGAACCTCATAGAAGATGTGATTGCCGGGGATGCCAACCAGGCCGGGGAAGACAACCGGAATGTGGCACGGATGGCGGCGTTGTTGGCGGGTTTGCCTGTGTCAGTGGCGGGCTCAACCGTGAACAGGCTCTGCGCCAGTGGGCTGCAGGCCATCATGGATGCTGCCCGGGCCATCATGTGCGGGGATGGCTACCTTTATATCGCCTGTGGCGTGGAGAGCATGACCCGCGCGCCATTGGTGATGGGCAAGGCCGAGGAAAAATTCAGTAGGAAGACCGAAATTTTTGATACAACGATTGGCTGGCGATTCACTAATCCGAAACTGGCGGCACTATATCATCCCTTTTCCATGGGGGAGACGGCGGAGAACGTAGCGCGGCAGTGGAAGATCAGCAGGGAGCAACAGGATGCCTTCGCCCTGCATTCCCAGGAGAAATACTTCGAAGCAAAAGCGGCGGGGAAATGGCACGATGAGATGATCCCCGTGGATGTGAAAACGGAAATCGTTGCCACAGATGAACATCCTCGCCAAACCACGATGGAGAAACTGGCCCAACTGAAACCCGCTTTCGCTAAAGATGGTACCGTAACCGCGGGCAACGCCTCCGGCATCAATGACGGTGCGGCAGCGATGTTGCTGGCCAGTGCTGAAATGGTAAGCAAACTTCAACTCAAACCTTTAGGAAGAATTGTATCGATGGGTGTTGCGGGCGTGGATCCTTCCATCATGGGCATCGGTCCCGTGCCGGCAACGAAGAAAGCCCTCCAACGGGCAGGGCTAACCGTAAATGACCTGGACCTGATTGAATTGAACGAAGCCTTTGCCTCACAATCACAGGCATGCATACACGAACTAGGGCTTGATGAAGCAAAGATCAATGTCAACGGCGGTAGCATTGCGCTGGGGCATCCACTCGGCTGTTCCGGCGTTCGCATATCCGCTACATTGCTACATGAGATGAAGCGCCGGGGTGCGCGGTATGGCCTTGCATCTATGTGTGTGGGTGTGGGGCAGGGTGCGGCGGTAATGTACGAGGCATGGAGGCATTGAGGCACTGGGCATTGGGGCATTGGGCACTGGGCACTGGGCACTGGGATACATTCTTATTTATGTATACATTGAGGGGATCAAACACAACAGATGTCTACAACTTCTGCTTCGCTGTCTCCGGTCAGTCTTGAACAACGCATATCTGTCATTGACGTAGTACGTGGGGTTGCCATCCTGGGCATACTCATGATGAATATTCCCTATTTCTCAGACAGTGCGGTATTGGCCGACAATCCATTCATCATGGGGGAGACGGGCAAAAACTTTTATACCTGGCTAGTGGTGTACGGAGCCTTTGAAGGTACCATGCGTGGATTATTCAGTTTGTTGTTTGGGGCTGGTGCCATGTTGCTGATCACCCGGCTCGAGAAGAAAAATGATCCGGAAGTTACCCCTGCAGATATTTATTACAGAAGGCTGCTATGGCTTCTGGGATTTGGATTGTTCAATGCCTATGTGCTGGCATGGCCCGGAGATATTTTGTTTACTTACGCAATTGGTGGCTTGTTTCTCTATCCTTTCAGGAAGATGAAACCCTGGGGCCTTGTAGTGATAGGAATGCTGATCATTATTTCACTGGTTGGAAGAACCTCCTACCAATGGTATGGATATCATCAAGAGCGGGTGAAGGGTGAGAAAGCCTTACAACTGAAATCACAAGGAATACAATTGAACGATGAACAAAAGGCACAGCGGGATACATGGCTGATGACCAGACCGCCAGACGCAACATTGAAAGCACAGGCCGAGGTGAAAGAAACAAGACGATCGTTGCAGAAAGGATATGTTCAGGCGGTGCTGGCAAACGCGCCCGTGACCCAGCGCTTCCAGACAACGGACTTCATCGGGGGTTGGCTGTTGGATGCATTGGGCTTTTTCTTTCTCGGAATGGCCCTGTATAAATGGGACATCATCACGGGCAGACGTTCGAATCGTTTTTACCTGATAATGATGTTCATCTGTCTGCTCGTTGGCTTTGGCATCAGCTATCATTCCATGAGCCGCTTTATTCAGCTTAAGATGGACAAGTATTATTTCTGGGAAAAGATTGGACTGGCGTTGTATCAGTTCCGACGACTTGGGCAAGCGCTGGGTTATATGTGTTTGATCATACTGCTTTACAAAAACAATGTATTTTCTTTTTTGTGGCGATGGCTAAGTAAGGTTGGGCAGATGGCTTTTTCCAATTATCTCATGCAGCAAATGATCTGTCTGTTGATATTCTACGTTTTTGGATATTATGGTAAGCTAGAGCGGCATGAAACCTACTATGTGGTTTTTGCAATCTGGATTTTCCAGATCATCTTCAGCAATGTCTGGCTGCGCTATTTCACTTATGGACCATTTGAATGGCTTTGGCGAAGGCTAACGTATGGGAAGCAGTAATGCAAATTTGGCAATGCGGTAATGTGGCAATGCGGCTGAACGCTACGCGTAGTCAATAGGCATTTGGCAAAGGGCACTCCGTGAGTCGCACATGAGCCTGCGACCTCTGCGACCTGCGACCTCTGCGACCTGCGAACTGCGACCTGCGAACTGACTAAACCGATTTGTACAAATCTTGTTGCAACAGCTTCTCCTGCGTTCCTGCCGCAAGGTTCTTGAGCATGACGGTATCGGTCTTCAATTCTTCTTCGCCGAGAATGGCTACGTAAGGAATGTTTTTCTTTTCTGCGTATTTGAATTGTTTATCAAACTTTGCTTTTTCGTGGAACAGCTCGCAGGCGATGCCTTTCTCGCGCAGCGCTTGCATCAGTTTCAGGCATTGACGGGACTCTGCTTCGCCGAGGTTGAAGAAAAGGATCTTTGTGCCTGTGGCAATGTCTTTAGGCATCAGGCCAAGTTCTTCCATCACATCATAAATGCGGTCTACGCCAAAGGAGATACCAACGCCGGGAACGCCATTCACGCCAAACAGACCGGTGAGGTCATCATATCTTCCGCCGCCACCGATGCTGCCCATTTGAACACCAACGGCTTTCACTTCAAAAATAGTTCCGGTATAATAATTCAGTCCCCTGGCGAGGGTGAGATCTGTTTCCAACAGGCCCGGGTGGAAAGAGTGGAGGTATCGAAGTTCTTCAATGCCTTTGGCGCCTTCGGGGTCCTGGCCGAGAAGCGCTTCTGCGCGGCACAGTTTATCTTCTTCGGTTCCGCTGATTTGGAGGTATTGTTCGATGGTTTCTATCTGTGTTGCGGTAAGACCTTTGGCCAACAGTTCTTCTTTCACTTTATCCATGCCGATCTTATCCAGTTTATCGATGGCCACTGTGATATCTACCATATAGGCAGGACCGCCGCAAAGGTTGGCGAGCGCGGCGAGGATCTTTCGGTTATTAACCCTGATACTAACGGGAACGCCTAACCGCTTAAAGGCTGTGGCGTATATCGATGCCAGTTCTGCCTCATTGGTGAGGGAAAGGCTGCCCACCACATCGGCGTCACACTGGTAGAACTCCCGGTAGCGTCCACGTTGCGGCCTGTCGGCCCGCCACACGGGCTGGACTTGATATCTTTTAAATGGGAACGTCAATTGACCATGATTCATCGCAACATAACGTGCGAAAGGGATGGTGAGGTCATAACGAAGGGCTCTTTCTGTGATGCTTTTGTTATTTTTTCCGGAAAGGATTGTTTCAAACTCCTTCCTTGCCTGATCCTGTTTCGCCGGGTTATCCAGGCCATTGTTCAGGATCTTAAAGATCAGTTTATCGCCCTCATCTCCATACTTTCCCATAAGGGTATCCAGGTTTTCCATGGCTGGTGTTTCCAGTGGTTCAAACCCATAGAGTTCAAAAACCGACCTTATGGTGGAGAAGATATGGTTTCGCTTACGGATCACGTCAGCGGGAAAATCTCGGGTACCTTGGGGGATTGAAGGTTTGTTAGACATACTGCAAAGGTCAAAAGTAAAAAGGCAAAAGTCAAAAATGATTATTGGGTTCGGGATGCGATGAGATGCGTGCAGGCATCATCGATCATCTGGAACACTTCGTGGTAGCCAGGTTCGGCACCATACCAGGGGTCAGGCACGTCCCGGTCTTGTCCTGGGTGGAGGATATTCATCAGCAGGTCCACTTTCTCGGGCTTGAATCTGCTGCCGGAGATACGCCGCATCTCATGCACCACATCTTCGGCCATGGCATAGATCATATCATACCGTTCAAGATCTTCAGGAACAAATTTTCGGGAACGTTGCTGGCTGATATCTATACCGTTCAATTTGGCCACTTTTTGGGAGAGACGGTGCGGGGCCTCCCCGTTGTGATAGCCATTGGTGCCTGCGCTTTCAACGCTCCATTTCAGTCCGGCCTCCCAGGCCCTGTGCTGCAGGATGCCTTCCGCCAAGGGACTCCTGCAGATATTGCCCAGACAAACCATTAGGATTTTCATCAGTGCAAATATAGTTATGATTAGGGGGAGTGTTTAGGGGGAGTGTTTAGGGGGAGTGTTCAGCCTGGGACCTAGTACCTTAGCCTAAACCCTCTCCCTAAACACTTCCCCTATTCCCTCACCCTGTTTTTGCATTCCTTTCTAAAAAAGTACTTATCTTGCTCGTCCCACTTTTTTGGATGAAGGCTTTATGGATTTAGAACAGAAACAACAGCGGCATCAGGCACAGATCAGGGCGATTTATGACCTCACCATGGGTATTCTTTGGACCGGCG
>JBEISY010000220.1:0-4150 GCA_040375175.1 Chitinophagaceae bacterium | reverse complement strand
TGTTCTGGAACATACCCATCAATACACCACTTACTGTAGCACCTGCGAGGAAGCCGCCAAGAGCCTCAGGACCCATAAGGAAACCGATGATCAGGGGTGAAACGATGGTGATGGCACCGGGAGCCAACATCTTCTTAATAGACGCTTCTGTGGAAATGGCAACGCATTTATCATACTCAGGCTTACCGGTTCCCTCCATGATTCCTGGGATGGTCCTGAACTGTCGCCTTACCTCTTCAACCATTGACATGGCGGCTTCACCTACTGCACGGATAGCCAGTGAGGAGAAGATGAATGGGATCATTCCACCAATGAAAAGGGAAGCCAATACATCGGCTTTATAAATATCGATACCATCAATTCCGGCAACGCCCACAAAAGCTGCGAACAATGCAAGTGCAGTCAGGGCTGCTGATGCAATTGCGAATCCTTTACCGGTTGCAGCTGTTGTGTTACCAACGGCATCCAATACGTCTGTTTTCTCACGAACTTCTTTGGGCAGTTCGCTCATTTCAGCGATACCACCAGCATTATCGGCAATAGGACCGAAGGCATCAATCGCCAATTGCATGGCTGTTGTGGCCATCATACCTGCAGCAGCAATGGCCACACCGTACAGACCTGCACAAAGGAAAGAACCGTAGATACCGCCTGCAAGTACCAGAATGGGAAGGAAGGTTGATTCCATTCCCACCGCCAGACCGCCGATCACGTTTGTTGCGTGGCCCGTTGAGCTCTGGCGTATTATTGACAGCACAGGCCTTTTACCCATGGCTGTATAATATTCAGTAATGATGCTCATGAGTGTACCCACGGCCAGGCCAACACCGATGGCGCCAAGCACGCCCCATTTGGTGAATTCATGTCCACGCAGGGTCATGGTCTCCGGCAGGATGTAAGCAACCAAACCGATTGACGCTATGGCAGTCAGAACAATGGAACCCCAGTTACCCATATTGAGGGCTCTTTGCACATTGTTGGTATTGATTCCGGAAGCATCACTCACTTTCACAAAGAAGGTTCCGATGATGGAGAAGATAATGCCCACACCAGCGATCAACATCGGAAGAAGGATAGGAGCAAGGCCTCCATAATTATCTACGGATGTAGTCTCTTGTCCGAGTACCATGGTGGCCAGAACCGTAGCAACATATGAACCAAAAAGGTCTGCACCCATACCTGCAACGTCACCAACATTATCACCCACGTTATCTGCAATGGTGGCCGGGTTCCTGGGATCATCCTCCGGGATACCAGCTTCCACTTTACCAACCAGGTCAGCGCCCACGTCAGCAGCTTTTGTATAGATACCGCCACCCACGCGAGCAAATAACGCAATGGATTCAGCTCCCAGGGAGAAACCGGTAAGTACTTCGATGGTACGTACCATGGCTTCTGAGTTCACGGGAGCATCCGCAGCGAAGATCATTTTTAGAATGATGAAAAGACTACCCAGTCCAAGTACAGCCAGACCAGCTACTCCAAGACCCATTACGGCACCACCGGTGAAGGATACATCGAGTGCTTTACTCAGGCTCGTCCGGGCAGCATGTGCTGTTCTTACATTCGCTTTTGTGGCCACCCGCATGCCAATATATCCCGCAGTAGCACTGGCAACGGCGCCAAAGATGAAAGCAATGGCAATGGACCAATGGGAAGTGGGATTAGCTTGTGCCATCAGTGCCAGCAAAATGGCGACAACTACTACAAAATAGCCAAGGATTTTCCATTCTGCTCTCAGGAAGGCCATAGCGCCCTCGGCGATGTAGTTGCTGATCTCCTTCATCCTGTCGGATCCGGCTTCCTGGGCAGATACCCACTTGAATTTCCAGAGTGTGTAGAGTAATCCGACGACTCCCATCAAGGGTACCAGATAGAATAACTTATCCATAAACAGTCAAAATTTGTTTTTTCCCTGCCGTGCATACATCCTGTAGGCACTACACGGGGCGGCAAAATTAGGTGTTTAAACCCAAAAACAGTCGGGCGCCCACCGGGTTTTTCGTGTATAGTTATAAAAAAAGCCCCGGATCTCCGGGGCTTTGAGAATCATATGTTTATGCTTACTGCTTGATCACTTTTTCTGTGAGGTTCAGGTTGTCACCAACCACCTGAATCACATACATACCTTTTGTAAGTGTACTCATATTAACCGTGATCTGGTTGACGCCCCTTGTCACGTTTACTACTTGGGTTCTCACTACGCGTCCGTTGTAATCTACCACCCTCAGGCTCAGGTTCTGGTTCTTATCTGATTGCAGGGTCACGTTCACATTGTCAAGCACGGGGTTGGGCCATACGGTGAAGGCTTTGCTCCTTGCTTCATTGCGAATGATCACTGTTTTCGTGTATACGAACCTGTTATCAATATCCACCTGGCGCAGCCTGTAATAGCTTACACCCAGAACAGGGTTGTTATCATTGAAGGAATAATTAACCAAGACATTGGAGTTACCCGCTGCTTTCACTTGTCCGATCTTCGTGAAATCCCTGCCATTGGTGCTTCTTTCAACGTCGAAGTGTGAAGCATTCTGCTCTTGAGCGGTTGCCCATGAAACCAGAACTTTATCGCTCAGCAACTCTGCTTTGAAAGAAACAAACTGTACGGGCAGAAGAGACAGCACGGCACTGTTGAATTCTGAAGTGTTACCGTCACCGCTAGGTGAAGCTATTGCCAAAGCCACTATTGAAGTACCAGGTGTCAGGGCTGGCAAACCGGCGAGAGGGATGGTAAATTGAAATCCACCCATGCTAGGATTTGCATCTGCAACATCCCCTTCCTGTACACCGAAGAGAAACGTCTGCCCCTCAAAGAAAGCAGGTTGGTCTGGGTTGGCATCTGCGGATGCAATATAAAACTGAATATAGGCGCCTTGGGGAGCAGTACCGGTGACCACCACTGTTCCGGCTGAATTGATAATGGATACCGAAGCAGTAACCGGATAATTATACAACTGATTTGCGCCGGCTGTATTAGCTGAGTTTATGGTTGTCAGGTCACTTAAAGAAGTGAGAAGATTAATAGCTAGACGTCCATTTGAGCTAAAACTATTCCTGGATACTCTGTTTAAACGAACCTGACCTATACTTTGCTGGAAAAGGCCCACGCCATCAAAATCATTATACCAGATGGTGTTTCCTTCTATATTGTCATTATTACCGTCGTCGTTTGAACCGATAATGTTGCTGGTCACTAAAGCATCATTATCATTCACTACAAAAACACCCCAGTTCAGGTTACCACGATCTTGATTGGTTTCATTCAACCCAATGAAGTTTCCAGCTACTGTATTATTCTGTGCTGTATTGTTTGCTGAATAAATAGTAACGCCATTTTGAGCATTACCTGCGATATAGTTACGTTGTGCAGCAGAGCCACTTGTTAGGCTTACGCCCACAGTGTTTGCTAACACGTCAGACAGAAGTACTCCGTTACCCGTGGTAATGAAGGTTTGTCCGCCTCCGCCATTGTTGCCGTTTCCTGCAAAATCGCCTCCTAAAGAAAGCCCTATATAGTTTCCAGCAACAGTATTGTTTGTTCCCCTTCTGATCATTTGCACGCCGTTGATCCTGTTTGCGCTGATAATATTCCTTTCCAACAAATCACTGGTTCCGTTTCCATCGGTTCCGATGCGGTTACTGGTGGAGCCATCCCCGTTGTTGTTTCCGTCTAAGGTAATACCACTATTGTTACTCTCACCAAATGCAGGGGTTGCACCGGTTTGTGTGGTACCAATAAAGTTGCCCGCGATTACATTAAAGTCAGCGTCATCTACAAAGATACCGTCACCAGCGTTATTGGTTATCAAATTACCCTCGTTCGCATCGTTAATGCCATCACCATTGGTTCCAATGAACACACGTGGTGATGCGAAACCAATGCCCGCAGTTGAAGCAAGATAGATTCCATGGCTGCTGTTTTGGGCTTGTCCAACACTAGGGGGAGATCCTGGTATAAAAAAGAAATTTTGGTTGGTTTCTGAACTACCAATTGTACTTCCCTGGATGCGGATGGATCCAGCTGAGCCAGAACCGCCACTTATTACTATCCCACGAGCGGCACCATAAATAGCTAGACCGCGGACAGTGACATCGCTCGCATTATTGATCACAATACCATCAACTTTTGGTGTAAGATTGAACAGCGGAC
>JBEISY010000015.1:0-13168 GCA_040375175.1 Chitinophagaceae bacterium | reverse complement strand
CCCATAAATATTTTGCCCAGGTGTTCCAGGCCTTACGGATCGCAGTGAATGATGAAATGGGAGCACTGAAGGAAATGCTGGAACAATCATCATCGGTGCTTAAGCCCGGAGGAAGGTTGGCCGTGATCACCTTTCACAGCATTGAGGACCGGATGGTGAAAACATATATGAAGAACGGAAGCTTTGAGGAAGAAGAGGTGGATGAAATTTATGGAACCAGGCGTAAATCACCGTTCCAGATCATCGCAAAGAAGCCCATCGTTCCGTCTAAAGAAGAACTCGTTAGAAATCCAAGATCAAGAAGCGCAAAACTAAGGGTTGCTGCGTTGATCTGATCTAATCTCCAATATCCCAATAACCAATAACCCACTAGCTATTAGCTAATAGCTAGTGAAACACAACCTAATGGAGCAACGGGAACCAAAACTAGAATGGAGAAAAATGCTGCTGAGCTATCAATGGATAGTCAAGAACACGGCGTTCTTTCTTTTTCTCTCCCTGCTCACCGTGTTGTACATCTACAACGGTCACGTTGCAGAAAAAACGATCAAAGACATTAACCGTTCCTCCCGCGAACTCAAGGAGCTTCAGTATGAATACAAGACCATACAAAGCGAACTGATGTTTCAGAGCAAGCAGAGTGAATTGGTAAAAGCGGTGGAACCTCTGGGACTGAAGGAACTTTCCCAGCCACCACTCAGACTGAAGGATACTATTTATTGATGCAATAAATCCGGTTACGCGGTTGGATATTAAAAAGGACATATTGTGGCGGGTGTACCTGATCTTTCTTGGCATCGTTGTCTTCAGCCTGGCCATTGTGGGAAAGGCATTTTACATCCAGACGGTGGAAGGTGCATACTGGAAGAACATGAGTGACAGCCTTCACCTGGAGTATCGTGAACTGGATGCAGAGCGTGGCACCATTTACAGTGAAGACGGATCAATGTTAAGTACATCGATCCCCTACTTTGATGTGCGGATTGATTTTGGAGCGGAGGGCCTGCGGGATAAAAAAGGAAAACGATTCACGGAAAATATTGATTCCCTTTCGATCGCCCTCGCCGGCATGTTCGGGGATCAATCCGCGGAAGCCTACAAGAAAGAATTGAAGCAAGCCTATAAAAAGAAGGAACGTTATTTTCTCCTGCAGCGCAACATCAGTTTCCGGGACTATCAGCAATTGCGATCTTTTCCCCTGGTGCGGCTCGGCAGGAACAAGAGCGGTTTCATTTTTGAGGAAAGGGAAAAGCGTCTCACTCCATTCGGACTGCTCGCCAACCGAACCATTGGGTTGTCCAGGCAATATGTTGGCGACAATGGTGTGGTGGTGAACAAGAATGTTGGTCTTGAAAAAACCTACGATACCCTGTTGAAAGGCGAAAACGGAAAGCGCCTCGTGAGGAGAATCTCAGGAGGTGCCTTCGTACCCATCGAGGGTTCTGAAATTGAACCGGAAGATGGACATGATGTGATCACTACCATCGATGTAAATATCCAGGACATTGCAGAGAACGCATTGATGAAAGTACTTGTGGAGAATGAAGCGGAACATGGCACCTGCATCGTCATGGAAGTGAAGACTGGAAAGATCAAGGCCATCGCCAACCTTGGCCGTCAGAATGATGGTACTTATTTCGAGGACATGAACTACGCCATCACGAAAGGTGAACCAGGGTCAACCTTTAAGCTGGTCACAATGCTGGCGGTGCTGGAAGATAAATTCGCCAACCTGAACACGGTGGTGGATCTGGAAGGCGGCACCTGGAAAACCGCTGGAAGAACCGTGTATGATTCTGAGAAGCATGGCCGCAATGGAGTGACCATCAAGCAGGCATTTGAATTGAGTTCTAACGTGGGCATGGCTAAGATGGCCGTAAATTATTATTCATCCAACCCCTATAAATTCATTGACCACATCAAGAGATTGAAACTGGATTCAGCCACCGGAATCGATCTCTTGGGTGAGTCAAAACCCGTAGTCCCTACGCCGAAGTCCAGGTATTGGAGCGCACCATCGCTCCCCTGGATGTCCTTCGGCTACAACCTTTCCCTTACACCACTGCACACCCTCATGTTATACAATGCCATTGCCAACAATGGCACCATGATGAAGCCTTACCTCGTGAATGCGATCATGAAGGATGGTGCCGTGGTGAAGCAGTTTGAGCCACAGGTAAAGGTGAATGCGGTATGCTCTCCCCAAACACTCAGACTTCTGCAGGATTGTTTGGAAGGCGTGATGCTTGACGGTACGGGTAAATCCCTGGCAAGTCCTTACTATGGTATCGCCGCGAAAACCGGTACCGCCCTTGTTGCCAATGGTACACGTGGATATGCCGATCATATTTATCAATCTTCTTTTGCAGGTTATTTCCCTGCAAAGGATCCCAAATACTCCTGCATTGTGGTGATCCGCAACAAGCCTTTCGCCAAAAAATATTATGGTGCCGCAGTGGCCGGTCCTGTGTTCAAAGAAGTAGCTGATAAGCTCTATTCGACGAACACTTCAACCTTGCCAGTCTTTACAGCAGTACCGGTGAAAGATAGTACACTGGTGTACTGGGCGGGTTGGAAGCAGGATTTCACTACAGTATTTGGGCAGATGGGTGTGCGTGTGCAAGACTCAACAACAACCGCCAAATGGACTTTTGTGCAAAGGCAGGATAATACCACAACGGCAAGAGCGCTTAACACTGCAAAGCAGGTGATGCCCAATGTGAAAGGGATGGGATTGAAAGATGCCATCTATCTCCTGGAGAACATGGACCTGAAGGTAGTTGCAAAAGGCATAGGTAAAGTGAATGTACAGTCGGTCAACGCCGGCGCCCCTATACAAAACGGACAACTCGTAACACTGGAATTGAATTGATGGCCAAACTGCTGGATATATTGTATAAGGTAAGCCTTCGCGCGGTGAAGGGAAGCACAGATGTGGAGATCACAGATGTGCAAACAGATTCGCGCAAAGTCACCAAAGGTTCCTGCTTCATCGCAGTGAAAGGAACCTTGAGTGATGGCCATGCCTTCATCAGCAGTGCGATCGCCAACCAGGCAGTAGCCATCATCTGCGAACAGATTCCCTCTGAAACCACTGAAGACATAACCTACATTCAAGTGGATGATGCCGCTGCTGCGGTGGGGCCCATTGCCCACCAGTTCTATCGTGAACCAACGAAGTCGTTAAAGTTGGTAGGTGTAACCGGAACCAATGGAAAGACCACAGTAGCGACGCTGCTTTACCAGTTGTTCAGCGGACTGGGCTATATGTGCGGATTGGTCTCAACGGTGAAATACATGATCGGCGATCGTGAGTTGCCCTCTACGCATACCACGCCCGATGCAGTGAGCCTCAACAGCCTGCTGCACGATATGTGGCGCGAGGGCTGTACCCATGTATTCATGGAATGCAGCAGCCATGCCATTCACCAGCATCGGATCAGCGGCCTGCATTTCGCTGGAGCCATCTTCACGAACATTACGCATGATCACCTCGACTATCACAAAACCTTTGATGAGTATATCCGCGTGAAGAAATCGTTTTTCGATGGGTTGCAGGGCGATGCATTTGCGATCTCCAATATGGACGACAAACGTGGAGCCGTGATGTTGCAGAACACTGTGGCGGTGAAATATTTCTACAGCCTTAGGTCCGTAGCAGACTTCAAAGGAAAGATCCTGGATAATGCACTGAGTGGTCTGCACATGACCGTGAATGAGCAGGAAGTGAATTTCCGCATGATCGGGGAGTTCAATGCATACAATCTGCTAGCGGTATATGGTACAGCTATCAGTTTTGGCGAAGACAGACACGAAGTACTTACGGTACTGAGCAATCTGAAAGGTGCTGAGGGAAGGTTTGATTACATCGTATCAAAACAAGAAAACATCATCGGTATTGTGGACTATGCACACACCCCGGATGCATTGTTGAATATCCTCGCTACCATCAAGAATCTGCGCAAGGGCCATGAGCGTGTGATCACGGTGGTGGGCTGTGGGGGAGACCGGGATAAAACCAAGCGTCCGGTGATGGCTGAGGTGGCTGTGGAGCATAGCGACAAGGCCATTTTCACCTCAGACAATCCGAGGAGTGAGGATCCGAATGCGATCCTGAAAGACATGGAGGCAGGCGTAACGGTGGAGCATAAACGAAAATTCATTGCCATTGCAGACAGGCGTGAGGCGATCAAGGCGGCGGTGAGTATGGCGGGCAGGGAAGACATTGTATTGGTGGCAGGAAAGGGCCACGAGAAATACCAGGAGATCAGTGGACAGAAATTTCCATTTGACGATAAAGAGATTCTGGGAGAATGTTTATCAGACAGGTAAGACCAAACTATGCTATATCATCTTTTTGACTGGCTTTCACAAGGGGGGATCAAGGTTCCGGGCGGCGGACTGTTTCAGTTCATCACGTTCCGTGCGTTGATGGCCATCCTTTTGAGCCTCGTGATCACGATGATCTATGGCAAGCGCATCATCAACCTGTTGAAAAGAAAACAGATTGGGGAGAGTGTGAGGGAGCTGGGACTTGCAGGGGAGAGCCAGAAAAAAGGTACGCCAACCATGGGCGGCATCATCATCTTGCTCGGCATCCTCGTTCCAACCCTGTTGTTTGCAAACCTCGATAAAGTATACATCAAGTTGGTGTTATTGGCAACGGTGTGGTTGGGGCTTGTAGGTTTTCTGGATGATTACCTGAAGCTGAAAGCCAAACGCCTCAAGCAGCAACAGGGTGGTGAGTACAGAAAATCAAATGCCGATGGTCTCGCAGGTTGGTCGAAAGTGATGGGCCAGGTTGGCCTGGGGATCATCATCGGTGCAACCTTGTATTTCAGTCCGGCCACTAAAACATGGCGTGAGTTTACCGGTAATCCTAATGATGTGAAAGATGTGAAAACGATGACGATTGATGGAAAGACCCGGTATTTCGTTGAAGCCAATGAACCGATCACAACGATCCCGTTTGTCAAGAATCATGAATTCAACTATTCCAAGCTATTGCCAGAGTCATTACGATCCTATACATGGGTATTGTATATCCTGATTGTGATCTTCATTGTGACAGCAGTTTCCAATGGCGCGAATCTTACGGATGGGTTGGATGGACTTGCAACGGGCGTATCTGCAATCATTGGCATTTGTCTGGGTTTGTTTGCTTATGCTAGTGGCAACCTGCGGGTAGCGGATTACCTGAACATCATGTACATCCCTAATCTGGGTGAGCTATCTGTATTCATTGCGGCCATGATAGGGGCCTGTATCGGTTTCCTCTGGTACAACACCCATCCTGCGCAAGTATTTATGGGCGATACCGGAAGCCTTGCTCTCGGTGGCATCATTGCCGCACTGGCCATTATGGTAAGAAAAGAATTATTGATCCCCATATTCTGCCTGATCTTCTTTGTGGAGAGTTTGAGTGTTGTGATCCAGGTGAGTTATTTCAAGTACACAAAGCGGAAATATGGTGAGGGGCGAAGGGTGTTCCTGATGAGTCCCCTTCACCATCACTACCAGAAGCTGGGGTATCATGAGAGTAAGATAGCGGTGCGGTTTTGGATTGTGACCTTGATGTGTGTGGTAATGGCGATCCTTTCCCTCAAACTCCGTTAACACCATTGCGAGAATGAAAAACCGAAATAGATACTGAACCCATTGAATTCAATCCGTTGAAGAACCATTTTTAAATCCATCGGCATGCAGAAACTGGTCATACTGGGAGGTGGCGAGAGCGGCGTGGGATCGGCAGTGCTGGGCAAAGTGAAAGGGTACGATGTGTTTCTTTCCGATGGGGGAACACTGAAGCCGAAATACATCGAAGAGTTGGAACGTCATGGCATCGCGTATGAACACGGCGGGCATACGGAGGAGAGGGTGATGAAAGCGGACTTGATTATGAAAAGTCCGGGCATACCGGGGGACAAAGGGGTAGTGTTGAGTGTGAGGGAGAAGGGCATCCCGGTGATTTCGGAGATGGAGTTGGCGTATCGGTACAAAGGCGAGTCTAAGATCATTGGCATTACGGGTACAAACGGCAAGACCACCACTACAGCGATGACCTATCATCTCTGTAAGGAAGGAGGAGCAGATTGTGCCCTGGTAGGAAATATCGGCAACTCGATTGCCCGGCAGGTAGCCCTCGATCCCAAACAAATTTATGTAGCGGAGATCAGCAGCTTCCAGTTGGATGACATCGAAACCTTCAGGCCTGATGTGGCGGTGTTGACCAACATCACCGAGGATCACCTGGACCGATACAACTATCGTTTTGAAAACTATATCAAGGCAAAGTTCAATATCACGAAATACCAAACAGTAGATGATCATTTCATTTTTAATGAGGATGATCCCGTAACCATGGAGTACTTAAACCATTATCCGTTTAAATCTAACCAACTGCCGTTGACTATGAATAGGGAATTACCAAAAGGCGCATTCATAAGGAATAACACCATGAATGTGCAGACTGCTGAGAAGTTTTCGATGAGCATTTATGATTTTGCCCTCAAGGGCAAACACAACCAATTTAATACGATGGCAGCGTGTGTAGCCGCATCTACGATCGGCATCAGAAAAGAGAAGATCAGGGAAGCTGTATCTACGTTCAGCAGTCTCGAGCACCGCATGGAGCCCGCAGGACTGGTGAGAGGAGTGGAGTTTATCAACGACAGCAAAGCGACTAATGTGAACTCAACCTGGTTTGCATTGGAGTCCATGACAAAGCCGGTGATTTTGATTCTCGGCGGTGTGGATAAGGGGAACGATTACACGCTCATAGAAGAACTGGTCAAAGAAAAGGTGAAGGCGATTGTTTGTTTGGGTACAGACAATACTAAAATTCATAGGGCTTTTGGAAATACGGTTGAAGTGATGGTGAATACACAAAGTGCAGAAGAGGCGGTGAAGGCGGCGTTCCATCTATCTGCTAAGGGAGATGTGGTGTTGCTCAGTCCGGCTTGTGCAAGTTTTGACTTGTTTTCAAATTATGAAGAAAGGGGAAAGAAGTTTAAGGAAGCGGTTCGAGAACTTTGATTAGCAATTGACAATTGGCAATTGACAATTGGCAATTAGCAATAGTAATTAGTAGTTAGTAATTATGATTGGGAGTTTACATACAAGGACGAAAGGCGACAAAGTGATCTGGGCGATCGTGGTGATTCTCACTATGATGAGTCTCCTTGTGGTGTATAGCAGCACGGGAACCCTGGCGTATAAACTGTCTAAGAGTACGGAGTCTTATCTGTTTAAGCAGTTTGTGTTCATCGCCATCGGTTTGATCATTATATACTTCGCGCACAAAGTGAATTACACGATATACTCACGTGTTGCAGTATTTATCTTCCTGGCGTCTATTCCCTTACTCCTGTATACTTTAATGTTTGGAACCAGCTTTAATGAGGCGAACCGATGGATCAAGTTGCCGATCATCAACCTGACCTTCCAGACCTCGGATCTTGCAAAGCTTGGATTGTTCATGTATCTGGGCAGGCAGTTGAGTAAGAAGCAGGCGGTGATCAAAGATTTTAAGAAAGGCTTTTTGCCGATGATCATTCCGGTGGCGATCATCTGTATCCTCATCGCGCCAGCCAATCTTTCTACTGCATTGTTGGTGGGCGCCACGAGTTTGTTGCTGATGTTTATTGGAAGGGTGGATCTGAAGCATATTGGCCTGGTAGTAGTAGCGGCGTTGATCCCCATCATGATCCTGGTTGGTGTTGCAGCAGCTTACTATGATAAAGAAGAAAAGCATTCCAAAGAACTGCCGGCCATCATGCAGAAGGGCCGTATCGGCACATGGGTGAAGCGTGTACAGGGATTTATGTATGCGGGCAAGGAAGAGACTGCATATCAAGTGCAGCAGGCGAAGATCGCCATTGCCAAAGGCTCCTGGATGGGGCTGGGTCCCGGCAATAGTGAGTCCAGGAATTTCCTGCCGCATCCTTATTCAGATTTTATTTATGCGATCATCATAGAGGAGTATGGATTGATGGGGGGTGTGTTTGTGTTGTTCATCTACCTCGCGTTTTTGTTCCGATGCATCCGGATATTCAAGAAATGTCCATATGCATTTGGTGCATTCCTTGCATTGGGGTTGAGTTTTACACTGGTGATCCAGGCCATGGCCAATATGGCGGTAAATGTGAATCTTTTTCCGGTAACAGGTGTGACTTTGCCGTTGGTGAGTATGGGCGGAAGTTCATTCCTGTTTACTTGTTTGGCCATTGGGATCATATTGAGTGTGGCGAGGAATGTGGAGCAAAGTGAGCAGCCCGTGGTGATCCCAGAAGAAGAAGTGGAGGAAGCGTGATGGGATTGCGGGTGGTCATAGCAGGTGGTGGAACGGGCGGACATATCTTCCCGGCGGTGGCCATCGCCCATGCATTGAAGCGTGAACGTCCGGATGCGGAGATCCTCTTCATCGGGGCGAAAGGGAAAATGGAAATGGAGAAAGTGCCGCAGGCAGGATACAGGATCGAGGGGTTGGACATTGCGGGATTCAACAGGAGTTCTTTGATAAAAAATATTGCATTGCCGTTCAAGCTGATCAAAAGCTTTTTCCAGGTGCGTAACATATTTGCGGGATTCAAGCCTGATGTGGCGATTGGCGTGGGCGGTTATTCCACTTTTCCTGTGTTGAAATACGCACAGCAGAAAGGCATACCCACTTTTATCCTGGAGAGCAACTCCTTTGCGGGAAAGGCCAATATCATGTTGGGCCACCATGCATCGAAGGTGTTTGTTGCACATGATGGCATGGAGAAGTTTTTTCCGCAAGACAGAATGATGTATACGGGTAATCCTGTCCGCAACAACATCCTGATGCCGGAGGGAACGAGGGAAGAAGCCGTGAAGTTCTTTGGTCTGGATCCGCAGTTGCCGGTTGTGTTGGTAACAGGCGGAAGCCTTGGGGCCAAGAGCATCAATGAAGCCATTTACCACGGTCTGCAAAGGATCACGGAACATGGTATTCAACTGATCTGGCAAACCGGAAAACCATTTGCGGAGCGGGGTAAGGAAGTGGCGGCAGGGAACGGTAAGGTGTGGGTGAATGATTTCATCAAAGAGATGGACAAAGCATTTGCCGCAGCAGATGTGGTTGTGTCGAGGGCAGGAGCGATGGCCATTTCAGAGATCTGTATGATTGCCAAGCCAGCCATCTTCGTGCCGTATCCTTTTGCAGCGGAAGACCATCAGACCGCCAATGCAAAGAACCTGGAGCAGAAAGAAGCGGGGATACTGGTACCGGATGATCAAGCCGCGGCGAAGCTCGTAGACGAAGTGATGTCACTGGTTACTGACCAGGTAAGAAGGGAAAAACTGAGCAGGAATATTGCACTACTGGGTATCAGGAATGCAGATGAGGTGATTGCGGAAACCATTTTAAATGTAGTAGGGCGAAAATGATCAACCTGGCAGACATAAAGCACATCAACTTCATCGGTATCGGCGGTATCGGGATGAGTGCGTTGGCCAGGTATTTCCACTCCCTCGGTATTCATGTGAGTGGTTATGATAAAACACCATCGGCACTGACGAAAGAGCTCGAGGCAGAAGGAATGACGGTGCACTATGAAGATGATTTGTCGAAGGCGCCAAGGGATGTACAAGCAGTTGTATTTACACCAGCGATCCCGGCAACGCACAGCGAGTTGAGTTGGTACAGGGAAAATGGTTATCCGGTGTTGAAGCGTAGTGATGTGTTGCAGATCATCAGTGAGCATGCCTTCAACATCTGTGTAGCAGGAACGCATGGCAAAACCACGATCAGCACTATGACGGCACATATCCTCAGGGATACGGGCTATGGTTGCAACGCATTTCTCGGGGGCATTGCCAGCAACTACGACACCAATTTCTGGAGCCATGCGCGTAATTGCTGTGTGATAGAGGCCGATGAGTACGATCGTAGTTTTTTGAAGCTGAGCCCTGATGTGGCGGTGATCTCAGCTATGGATCCGGACCACCTGGACATCTATGGAACGGCGGAGGAGATGGAAGAAGCATATATCCAGTTTGTGGGCAAGATCAGGAACGGCGGGGTTTTAATTGCGAAAAAAGGATTGAAGCGAGAGAATAACTTAATAACCAATAACCCCATAACCTTCCTCACCTATCACCGTGAAGATGCTAACGCCGATGTATATGCGAAGAACCTGCGGATCAAGAACGGCGCTTATGTGTATGATCTGGTATACAGGGGAATGGAGCTGAAAGAAGTGGTGTTGAATGTGGGTGGATTGCATAATGTGGAGAACAGTGTGGCGGCGATGGCGGTGGCCATGTGGTTGCAGATTGATCCGGAGAAGATCATACAAGCCGTAGCAACTTTCAGGGGAGTAAAGCGGCGGTTTGAATACATCGTGAAGAATGAAGAGGCAGTGATGATCGATGATTATGCGCATCATCCGGAGGAATTGCGGTGGTTGATCACGAGTGTGAAGAACCTGTACCCTGATCGGGAATGTGTGGTGGTGTTTCAACCGCATTTGTTTACGAGGACCAGGGATCTGGCCGATGGATTTGCGGAAGTACTTGACCTGGCTGATGAAGTGATGTTGTTGCCGATCTATCCCGCAAGGGAGCTGCCTTTGGAAGGCGTGTGTTCGGAGATGATAAAAGAGAGGATGAAGAAAGCGAAGGTGTCTGTGCTAGATAAAGAAGGAGTAGTGAACAGGGTTGAGGTTTTAGGGAATAGGGATAAGATGGTGTTGGTAACGGCTGGTGCGGGGGATATAGACAGAATGTTAGTTAAGCTAAAAGATGCTATTAGCCAATAGCTATTAGCTAGTAGCCTATAATTAAAGTTATGATTACAGGAAGCAGGTTGCTACGGAGTTTGATGCTGGTCTTTTGGATCGGCTTGTCGGTGAGTGCCCTCACCCTGCTGATCGCTGCCATGGAAGCGAGGAGCAGCAAGCCATGTAAGGATGTGAACATTTCGATTATCGCCGGGGCCAACGCGATGTTTGTAGATAAAGCCGACGTACGGAATGTGCTGGACTTCATTGGCGGAAAGCTGGTGGGTAAATCCATGAAGGAGTTTGACCTGAGCAAGATGGAAGATTCACTGGAGTCTAATCCTTGGGTGAGCAACGCGGAATTATACTTTGATAACAACCGCGTGTTGCACGTAAAAGTGGAAGAGCGGGAACCCATCGCAAGGGTGTTCACGGCAAAAGGCAATTCGTTTTACATCGATACAACACTAACCCGATTACCCTTAAGTGAAAAATTCACACCCAGGTTGCCCGTTTTTACGGGCTTTCCTTCAGAAAGAACGAAATGGAAGGGCAGTGACAGCATCCTGCTCAACCAGATGAAAGATATCAGCCTTTTTCTGGCAGCAGACAGTTTCTGGATGGCACAGATTGATCAGATCGATATCAATGCACAGAAACAGTTTGCGATGGTCCCGAAAGTAGGCGAGCACACCATTCTTTTTGGGGATGGCGAGGATGCTGCGAAGAAATTCAGGAAGCTCTATGCCTTTTATGATGAGGTCATGAGTAAAACCGGATGGAACCAATATAGTACTGTACATGTAGGATTTAGGGGACAGGTAGTAGGGACCAGGAAAGATGCTACAGAAATCAGGTCAGATACTACACTGGCAAGACAACTGGTGAAGCAGATGATCAAGAGCCAGCGTGAAGAAGCATTGAAAGACACGATGCATACCAAAACAGTTACAACAACCAGAATAAAAGAACAACTATGAACCAGGAACAACCCATTATTGTAGGTCTTGACATCGGTACCACCAAGATCGCTGCCATTGCCGGGAGAAAGAACGAATTCGGCAAGCTAGAGATCCTTGGCTTTGGACGCGCCAATAGCAATGGCGTGCAGCATGGTATGGTGTTGAACATCGATCAAACCATCAAAGCCATCCAGACGGCACTGGAGAATTGCTATGCATCTAATCCCAACCTCGAGATCAACGAAGTTTATGTAGGGATTGCCGGTCATCACATAAAGATTTTGCAGACCCGTGGCGATATAGTTCGTAAGAGCACGGATGATGAGATCAAACAAAGTGAGATCGATCAGTTACTGGCGTATCAGTATAAGACTTATATCCCTGCGGTCTACCATATAATTTATGTGATCCCTCATGATTTAACTTTTGATAATTTCCAGAAAATTCCCAACACAATTGTGTATATCGTTTTGAAAGTTGGAGCGAATTTCCACATCATCACGGGCGATAAAAATGCAATTCGCAACATCAACAGGAGTGTGGAGAAAGCCGGACTGAAAGTACGTGACCTGGTGTTACAACCATTGGCATCGGCAGCAGCGGTTATGAGCGAGCAGGACCTTGAAGCGGGTGTTGCTATTGTGGATATTGGTGGTGGCACAACGGATCTCGCCGTGTTCTACGAAGGTATCCTGAAACATACGGCAGTCATTCCTTTTGGCGGTGAGAATATCACCAATGATATCAAGACCGGGCTGGGTGTATTGAAGACGCAGGCCGAGCAGATGAAACTGCAATTCGGTTCTGCCCTGGCAGACGAAGCAAAGAACAATGCTTATATCACGATTCCTGGTCTTCGTGGCATGCCGCCTAAAGAGATCAGTGTAAAGAATCTTGCCAACATCATCCAGGCACGTATGAGTGAGATCCTGGATTTTGTAAGCTATCATTTGAAGCAGGTGGGTCTTGACGGAAGAATGCTTAACGGCGGAGTGGTGCTTACGGGTGGTGGTTCTCAATTGAAGCACCTCATCCAGCTGACGGAGTATGTAACGGGACTGAATGCACGCATTGGCTATCCCAATGAGCACCTGGCTGCGGGCCATATCGATGAGTTGGCTAAGCCGATGTATTCAACTTGTATCGGCCTGATCCTGAAAGGATACAATGTTTTTGAGAACACACAGAATACACTGCGCGGAACAGCAGCAGCGGTGAAAGAAGTGGAGATCGAAGAAACAGTGACGGTGCAGGATGGAAAAGATGTGGTGATCAAAGTGCAGAAGCGGAAGAAGAGCCTGAAGGGATTCATGGATTCCATCAAGGACGGATTGATTGATCTTTTCAAAGAGGAAGAAGACGCGAAGTTAATGTGACCATTTCTTTAGTTCGCAGGTCGCAGGTCGCAGGTCGCAGGTCGGCTGCGAACTTGCGAACTGTGAACTGCGACCTGACATAAATCTT
>JBEISY010000203.1:0-4395 GCA_040375175.1 Chitinophagaceae bacterium | reverse complement strand
ATCTGGGACCTGATGATGAAAAACATTTACACTGTGGGATACGGAAGCCTGGAACGCCAGGATTTCCAGTTTAATATATTATATGAAGAACCAAGTGCCGGCGAGAAAAGATATCTCCCGGAAGGAGACCAGGCCGGTGTGCCTTTGTTGACACTGGTAAATCTGGACCGATTAAACAACCAGAATGATCCACAGCCGGATGGTGTGTTCGATTATATTGAAGGCTATACGGTAGTGTCTCCGCAAAGCAGGATTGTATTTCCTGTATTGGAACCGTTTGGACGAGATCTTGAGTATGCATTCACATCAAATCCTGCATTGCGCGAGAAGTATCTCTTCTATCCGTTGTATGACACCATTAAAGCCATTGCGCAAACTTATGCCAACCTGAACCGGTTCATCTTCAAGGGATCGGCGCGCACCAGTGGATCTGCCAGTGGCGAGATTCCATTGAATGCGTATAATGTTCCCGAGGGATCGGTTCAGGTGACGGCAGGGGGTCAGGTGCTGAAAGAGAATGTGGACTACACCATTGATTATGTTTCCGGTAGCATCCGCATTATCAATGAAGCCATCAAGCGCGCCAACCTGCCCATCCAGGTTAATTATGAAAACAACGCCACCTTTGGGGTGCAGCAGAGAACATATTTAGGGTTGCGATGGGATTATCTCGTGAACCGAAAACTCTCTGTGGGTGGAACGATGGTGCGTTTAAGTGAGCGGCCCTTCTTCACGAAGATGGAGTATGGCATGGACCCTATCCGAAATACCATGATGGGTGTTGACCTGAGTTACCAGGATGAATTGCCCAGGCTCACCAAATGGCTGGGCAAGTTGCCTTTCTATAAGCCATCAGGCGTGTCTACCATCAATGCATTTGCGGAAGCCGCGCAATTGAAACCCGGCCATGCGCCACAAATTGGTAAGGGTGCGGAAGGCCTGGTGTATGTAGATGATTTCGAAGGTACCAAGGCCAGCATCGATCTTCGCTTCCCGTTGATCAGTTGGGCACTGGCATCTACACCCAAGGGGGCTACAGATCTTTCTGGAAATATTTTGTTCCCTGAAGCCAATCTGTTTGACGACATCAACTACGGAAGAAACAGGGCAAAGCTTTCCTGGTATAATATTGAACCGCAACTGCAGGAAAGAAGAAATCCCAATAACCCGATCAAGGATTTGGAGGAACTGTCTGACCCCCGTGTAAGGCCGGTTTCGCAACAGGAGATATTCCCACAACGAACGCCTGACTTCGGACAGAATCAGTTGGTGACTTTTGACCTTGCTTACTATCCGAAAGACAAAGGACCTTATAACTATGATGCGCTCAACCTGAACCCGAACGGGCAGTTGCAGAATCCGAGGAACCGATGGGGTGGGATCATGCGGGCCATCGACCAAACAGATTTTGAGACGGCGAATATTGAGTTCCTTGATTTCTGGGTATTGGATCCCTTCATCAAGAACACCAATCCGCAGGGGGGCAGTATGTACATAAACCTGGGAAACATATCTGAAGATGTGTTGAAAGACTCCCGGAGATTCTATGAGAATGGATTGCCTACGCCAACCATCCCTGCGTCAACTACAACCTCTAATTGGGGACGGATGCCATTGAACCCGATCCAGGTGACCACTGGTTTCAGCAATGAACCTGCAGACAGGCCATTCCAGGATGTGGGGTTTGACGGCCTGCAAGACTCTGCCGAAATTCGTTTCAGGGCACAATACCTGCAGGCCCTGGCAACAAGGTTTGGCACGGGATCATTGGCATATCAGAAGGCAATCGTTGACCCGTCTGCAGATAACTTCCGGTATTATCGTGATCCATTGTATGATCAGCAAAGTACAGGTATTCTTGGCCGTTACAAAGAATTTACCAATCCACAGGGCAACTCGCCAGTGGCAGATAATAACTCGCAATTTGCTTCTGCGTTCACACTCTATCCAGACAATGAGGACCTGAACAGGGACAATACCTTGAATGAAGCGGAAGAATATTTCCAGTATAAAGTAGACTTCAAGCCCGCCAACCATCCATCTATGCAGGTGGGTCAGAATTTTATCATCGATAAAAAACTGGTCAGTGTAGACCTGCCCAATGGCAACAAAGAGTCACAGACCTGGTACCAGTTCAGGGTTCCCATTTCCCAGTATTTCCGTCGCGTAGGGGAGATCCCTGATTTCAAGTCGATCCGTTTCATGCGGATGTTCCTGACTGATTTTGTGGACTCCACAGTACTCCGTTTTGCGAAACTCGAACTGGTGCGTAACAACTGGCGCAGGTTCACTTTTGAATTGGATACTGCGGGACAGTATATTCCGGTTGACCTGAACGGATCCACAACATTCAATGTGTCTGCAGTGAACATTGAAGAGAACGATAAGAAGGAACCCGTACCTTATCGCACACCGCCCGGAATTGAAAGGGTACAGGCCCTGAGCAATGGCGGCATCAATATCTTACAGAACGAAGTGGCCCTTAGTATGGTGGTGGGTAATCTACGGGAAGGAGAGTCCAGGGGCGTGTTTAAAAACCTTGTTCTGGATCTTCGGCAGTATAAGAAACTATCGATGTTTGTACATGCGGAGAGTGTTCCCGGGCAGGCTCCCATCAGAAATGGCGACCTGAATGCGGTGGTGCGTATGGGTAACGACTTCATCAATAACTTCTATGAGATCAAATATCCATTGGTTGTAACACCTGCGGGAACCACGGACCCGGCAGTGATCTGGCCTGACTCCAATTCTTTGGATTTCGATATGGATGTGTTGGTGCAGATGAAGGCAGAGCGAAACCAGGCCGGTGCCAATGCAAACCTTATCTATAGAAAAGTAGTGAATGGAAAAATCTATGCTATAGTGGGTAATCCCAACCTGGGTGAGATCCGTGGCGTGTTGGCAGGCGTAGAAAATGCAAAAGTGGGCACAACAGGTGCACCAGTGAATGCTGAAGTGTGGATCAATGAACTTCGTTTGTCTGGTATCAATGAAGATAATGCATGGGCCGCGGTAGGGCAGGTGAATATGCAACTTGCAGACCTGGGTACCGTTTCTGTATCTGCGAATATTCATGCGCAGGGATTTGGTAACCTGGAGCAGCGGGTGAATGAGAGGTACCGGGATGATTTCAGACAGATCGATTTCGCGACTAACCTGCAACTGGGTAAGCTTCTTCCGAGGAATTGGGGTATTGAGATTCCATTCTTTGCAAGTTATTCCCAGATCGTCAGCGCACCGCAGTATGATCCGTATGATAAAGACATCTTGTTGAAGGATAAGCTGAGGGTGTTTGCAAATCAGAAAGATTCCATACGCAATGATGCCATCGACTACACGAGCATCAGCACCATCAACTTTACCAATATGCGCCTGACGCCGCGAGGTAAGCAGCGTCTGTGGAGCCCTTCCAATTTTGATTTCAGCTATAGTTACTCCAGAACTTTAAAGCACAACCCCCTCATTGAACGCAATGACGTAAAGCGTTACCAGGGTGGCATCGGATATAACTATGCCGGACAACTGAAATATTTTGAACCATTCAAGAAGGGATTAAAGTCGAAGTCGCGCTACCTCGACTGGATCAGGAGTTTCAACATCAATTACAATCCAAACCTTTTAGGGGTGCGGTATGATGCAAGAAGGCAGTTTGGTGCGATCAGGCCACGTAATGTTGGTGGCGGGAACTATAAGATCCCTGAGACCTACGACAAGTATTTCGTCATTGATCGGATATACAATATGCGTTGGGACCTCACGAGGTCATTCAATATTGATTTCAAGGCCATCAACAACTCGAGGGTTGACGAGCCATTTGGAAGGATCGATACCAAGCCGGAGAAAGACAGCATCCGCAAAAACTTCCTGAAGGGCGGAAGAAACACCCTCTACAACCAGTCTGCAGACTTCACCTACAACCTTCCCCTGAATTTATTGCCATTCCTGGATTGGGTGACGGCAAACCTGACCTATCGTACCACCTATGGCTGGATCGGAGCTTCAAGACTTGCTATTGGCCTGGGTAATTCCATTCAGAATTCGCATGCTAAAGGTGCAACGCTCGAATTCAACATGCTGCAGCTGTATAATAAATCAAAGCTGCTGCAGAAGCTGAATACTCCTCCGGGACAAACACCGCCGCCACCGCCACCGGGAATGCAGAATGACACCACGGCCAAGGCTAAACGAAAAGAGAAGAACCAGGATGCCCAACTTACAGGCATTGCGCGTACGTTCGCGCAACTGTTGACATCCATTAAAAGGGTAGGGGCTACATACAACGAAGGCTCTTCCACCTTCCTTCCGGGCTATATGGATTCAACCCGTTTCCTCGGCCAGAACTGGAAGAGCAATGAACCCGGACTAGGATTTATTTTCGGAAGGCAGCCGGATAGT
>JBEISY010000253.1:0-3944 GCA_040375175.1 Chitinophagaceae bacterium | reverse complement strand
CTTCGGTGACAACGGTGGTGGATACAACAACCGTAACAGGTACTAAGCTAAAAAGACTTTAAGTCATAAAAGCAAAAGGCACTGCGGAGAAATCCCCAGTGCCTTTTTCCTTTACCCCCCAGTGCCCAATGCCTAATGCCCAGTGCCTCCTTTCTCCTCCTCTCCCTTCAGGTAAGTAGGCAGGTTCAGACCTGCCATATTGAACAGATCATTTAATGGCGGAACGGTCTTCATCATGCCAGCCACAAAATTCGCTGTTGATGTATTGCCATCGCCATTAGCGGCAGAATCCCACACCGTGATCTTATCGATCTTAATATTCTTCACGGCTTCCACCTGGATCTTCACCAGCTCCGGAAGTTTCTCTATCAACAACAACTGGAACGCCTTGTTGGGATCTCCACCCGCAGCAGCAACAACTTCTTTATAACCTTCGGCTTGCTTGGTGAGGATTTCAAACAAACCTTTCGCTTCCGCTTCCATCTTAGCAAAGATGGCATCGGCCTCACCCTTTGCATTTACCCGAATGGTTTCTGCCTCTGCTTCAGCTTCAATGATCGCCCTTTGCTTCGCAATCTCAGCAGGGATTACCACGTTTGCGATCTGTGTTGAACGCTCCCTTTCGGAACGCGCCAGCTCTGCTTTCTGCTCTGCTACATATGATTCTTCCAGTGCTTTAGCCTGTTGAATCTTTTCTGCGCTGATGGCTACACGAAGTGCTTCCGCTTCTTTCTGTCTGCGTAGCGCTTCAGAATTCGCGATCTGGATCTTCGCTTCGTTCTCACCCGAAATGGCCTGAGCATTTGCCTCGGAGGTCTTTACACGAGTATCCCTTTGTGCTTCTGCTTTACCAATGGTTTCATCCTTCACTGCCGTTGCAATACTTACCTCACGGTCTTTCTGTGTGTTGGCGATACGAACGTCCCTGTCTCTATGCGTTTCCGCAATCTGCGTATCCTTCTCCCGGTCAGCAATTGCCTTTCCCGTTTCACCTATTTTCTCTTGCTCAGCCACACTGATCTTCGCTTCGTTGATCGCCTTGGCGGCAGCTTCTTTACCCAATGCCTCAATATAGCCCGACTCATCCTTGATATCGGTAACGTTCACGTTGATGAGCTTCAAGCCGATCTTCTTCAGTTCACTGTCCACATTCTTGGAGATATTATCGAGGAATTTATCCCGATCTGAGTTGATCTCTTCAATGGTCATCGTGGCAATAACAAGACGCAATTGTCCAAAGAGGATGTCCTTCGCCAACTCCTGAATTTGCTCGGAAGTCAATCCCAACAATCGCTCTGCAGCCGTATTCATGCTCTCCTGCTCTGTTGAAATAGCAATGGTAAACCTACAAGGAACGTCTACCCGGATGTTTTGCCTACTCAAAGCATTGGTGAGGTTTGCTTCAATAGGAATAGGTTTAAGATCGAGATAAGCAAAGTCCTGGATGACGGGCCAGATGAATGCACCACCACCGTGGATACACTTGGCGGAACTACCGCCCGTTTTACCATAGATGACAAGGATCTTGTCTGATGGACATCGTTTAAATCTCGAAACAAGGGCAAGAATAGTGACGAACAGAACAACAGCCGCAATGGCTACAAGTAAAATGGGTGACATATAGGTTGGTTTACATTCTTTCAACAATCAAAAGACCTGAAGTATCTATCGATACAATCTTTACTACGGCACCCGTTGGGATCTCTGCGCCGGATGTAACAGCATCCAGCTCATGCACAGAGCCGCGCACACTGATCTGCACTTTACCTTTTCCGGATTTCTCACCCGGAATTTTCAAATACACTTCGGCGGTTTTATGTAGGGTCTCTGAAATTCGAAAACTATTGTCTTCCCCTAACTTTCTGATCTGCTTAATGATCAGAAAAAATACAGCCACAAAAGCAAGACCCGCAATAAGGGCCAGCAGGAACAACATGATCTTATTGGAAACGAGGGGATAGAACGCAATACCGGTCCAGCTAAAGCCTAGTAAAAAATTGACCAGGTTCCGGAATGAAAACAATTGAAAAGGCGCATCAGCTTCACCCAGATCACCATTGAAATCGGGCTCCACGCCATCAGATGCATCTGCACCCGTAAAACTTAAAATGGTCTGCAGCAGAAAAACAATGCTGACAGGAACGGCGATATACCAAAAACTCTTGAGCATGGGCTCAAGACCGGCAAGGGTTTCAAACATGGGGATGAATTGATGGTTTTGAACTGACTATTTCGATGATGGCAGAAGATGCCTCAGGCGTTGCAAGGTGTTTCACATTTATTCGGCAATTTGGTTGTCAAATCAACTACAGGTTAATTTCAAGATAGAAATAATCTGCGAAATCCTCAACTATACTTGCCTGTGATTGGTCTGCATCAATTCATTCCCTGTAGCGTATATTATTGGTTTCTAATCTGTATTAAAAATGTGGCCCTGGCAGGGTTACGCAGGTCCCGGGTGATATCATAGCTTCCTTCCTTCACGTAAATATTTTCGCCATCCGCATTGAGTCCCAGCTCTTGTTCATCCTGAATTTGATCTCGCCATTTTTCAGGGCAAGGTTTTTGATCAGCCATATCCCTTTCTCTGATCCGGGCACCATCATTTGATCTGGCCCATCCCATCCATTCTTTGTGGCGGATCCGATGATTCCCCAATGCTCCTGGATTCTCGGCGCGCTGTGCTTTTCACCCCGCATGAAGAGCTGAAGGGTGTCCCTGTTTTCAGCACCCCGCAAAAATTCCACATACCCATCGATCTCCTCTACATAAAACCGATGATCACTTTCCGGATATAAAATCGAGCTTGGCTGTCGCGCTGGTTGGATCACCAGATAACCATCATCAACATAGGCTCGCAACAATAATCCCGATCCCATTGCATACACTTCTGCATATTCTTGCAGGACCTCCAGCGCAATTTTTTTATTTGCAGGAATAGGTGCGGGAAAACCATACAAAGTGTTTAAGATGCGATCACTCAATCCATTGCAGTGTCATGGTGCAAAGGACATCTCTTCACTTCAAGTACGAACATAAATGTGATGAATCCGCTGATTCATGGGTTGCTTTAGCTGCCCAATGCCTCAATGCCCAATGCCTGCATGCCTTCTCCAATTCACACCTCGATCATTGAGATACTGCAGCACATAATCAAAGCATGCCTTATGTTTACCCACCAACTCCGGAGGAAATACGCCTTTCTCTGTAAATAATCCTGCGGCCAGCATGTTCAGTGTTCCTGTGGCAACATAACCTGTGCTGCGACTCATCGATGAAATTTTGGTGGCGGGATCGTATCGATCCAACAGATCATAAGTGATGGTTTTGTCTTTGCCTTTCACGATTACTTTCATCACGGTCAGCTCTTCCTCTTCTTCACCGAGCTTCCATTCATTGAATAAGAGCTTGCTGGAATACTGTAACGGAGTGATGGTGGTTCCATTGATCTCCATCGGCACCTCACTGAAAAATCCAGCCTCTTTGAGGGAGATGATGAGTTGTACATGGCCCGGATAGCGAAGAGTCTTCTCTTTCTGGTTCTTGATGTGCGGCATGGTAAACAACAATGAGCGCAGGCCATCGGTATTAAAAGATTCCAATGTACCGAGCCCTTTGAACTCCATCCATTCTAATTCTGTCAATGCGGGCTTCACTACAATGTGTCCGTTCTCCATGATCCTCGCCGGTCTCGTATATTCTTCAATCACGTCAACCGGAGAAAACGGCGCTTTATATTCAAAAGGTTTCTTGCGGATCTTCGGAAGTCCGCCCACATAGATCTCAAAACTGTCAACCACCATCTCAGCATCATATCTTCCGATGATATAGTTGCTCATGCCGGGCGCCACACCACAATCCGTGATCACCGTTACGCCTTTTGCTTTTGCGAGCGCATCCAAGGCCAATGCGTCTTCGGGAAAGAAAGAGATATCCACGATGTT
>JBEISY010000173.1:0-4889 GCA_040375175.1 Chitinophagaceae bacterium | reverse complement strand
ACCCGCTTCTCCAAACACTGAAGTCTTGATCACTACGCCGTCTTTGTTTGCTGGTGAGCCAGGTGCGGAAGCATATCCCAGCAAACCCGGAACAAGGTTGCCGAGCCAGATGTTCAGATAACTGTCGGCATCCCATGGAGCTACACCCCCATACGACGGATCCTTGATCTTATCATCGTTCCCCCACAACATGCGGGCTGACTTTTTCCGGGTAATTCCGGTAGTGGCCCTGCCATTGGGATCAACTTTTGCCAGTTCAAACCGGATATTTGCTTTACCGGCCACTCTCATAAAAACATTAGGTATGTTGAGCGATGAGAGATCCGTAAGGTTAAAATCACGATTCAGGATGCTGATCTGGGATTGGATCTTTGCATCCGTAATCTCGTTCACAGACGCATTGTAAAGCACATGAACAACTACAGGAATAACAATCGTCTGATAAGGGTCTCCTGAAAAAAAGTCTACCTGTTCAGATATGGAAGACGGCAGTTGAATGCCGTTTCTGATCATAAATTGTGGGAACTGTTGACGGACCTGCGCCTGGTATTGCTCCGAGCCGCAAGTCTTCTGCGCCAACGCGTGCAGCGTTGGTAACACCATACAAATTAATAGTAGCAAAGTGCGCATTCGATGTGGTTTGTGGTTTCGAATGGCTCTTCAAAAAGGCTATAGATCGGTAGTCATCGTCAGGATTGGACAATACGTAGCCGGCAGCACATGGCGGCGGATATCACAAAGGAGTGGATGAATTGGTTTCCGGCAGAAATGGGATAGTTGCCTTCTGAGAGATCAGGACATGCAGGACGCATGATCATGACTTCAGAGGTGTGGAGAACGTAAAGATGCTACATCCGGCGGAGATTTCAAAACCTTTAACCACCGTCATTGCGGTCAAAAATGTAGATTTGCAGCCAATGGTTTGATCATGAACCGGTTAACGAAATACATTTTTAGTGATGAAATGGAATTTTTTTCTTGCCCTCATCGTATCCATCCTATTCCTCGCCTGTAACAACCCGGATACCACTTCCCAAACAGTGGAGGAAAGCAATGTACCATCTATCCCGGAAGCTCCGGCTATTGCTTATACTATCCTGAATGCCTATCCCCATGATACTTCGGCTTTCACACAGGGACTTGAATTCTATAAAGGAGAACTGTTTGAAAGCACTGGACTGGAAGGACGGTCTACCTTACGCAGGGTTGACCTAAAAACGGGCTCGGTGAAGCAACTTCACAAGCTGGCGCCAAAAGAATTTGGAGAAGGCATTACGGTGCTGAATGACACCCTTTACCAACTCACCTGGGAAAATCACATCGTATTTGTCTATGACCCCAAAACCTTAAAGCCAATCCGCCAGATGACATGGAACAGTGAAGGCTGGGGAATCACCAACGATGGTAAATCACTCATCCTTAGTGATGGCTCAGACAAACTTTATTTCTGCCGGCCTTCAGACCTGAAACTCGAGAAAGTATTGTCTGTAACAGACCATCTCGGCCCCTTGAACAACCTCAACGAGCTGGAGTATGTGAATGGATCGATCTATGCGAATCGTATCGAATACAATTACATTGTAAAGATCAACCCATCCAATGGATTTGTAACGGGCAAACTGGATTTTACGGATATACTGAAAAAATATGCGAAGATAGATTTGACCTATCTCCAGACCAACCCGCATGGCGCAGTGCTCAATGGGATTGCCTGGAACCCTGAAAACAAAAAAATGTATATCACTGGTAAACTTTGGCCCCTGCTGTTTGAATTGGACATGCAGCCCTGAGTGGATACAAACCTTTATCTTTATTGCCCATCATTATTTGATCAACTTAACTGTAAAAAAACCTTCATGAGCCTAGTAGATTCTTTCGAGAAGATCCCGGTGCAGATTTTTGCGGACGATAAAATTGCGTCTGCGCATGTAGCACGGGAAATTGCTGATCTGATCCGCCAGAAACAAAAAGAAGGCAAACCGTGCGTACTGGGCCTGGCTACGGGATCTACCCCAAAAACCCTTTATAAAGAACTGGTAGCGCTTCATCGCCATGAAGGCCTGAGTTTCAAGAATGTGATCACTTTCAATCTCGACGAATACTACCCAATCGAGCCAAATGCATTGCAGAGCTATCACCGTTTCATGAATACGCACCTGTTTGAGCATATCGATATAGATAAATCTAACACACACGTACCAGACGGAACCATCGACAAGAACGATGTGCGTGCATATGCGGCTACCTATGAGAAAAAAATTGAATTGGCTGGCGGGATAGATTACCAGGTGCTGGGCATCGGCCTGAATGGACATATTGGATTCAATGAACCTGGCTCTGGCAGGCATTCCGGCACCAGGCTGGTAGCGCTAGACAATACCACGAGGCTGGCCAATGCTTATGAATTCACGAGCATCGCGCAGGTTCCCCGGTTAGCGATAACCGTTGGTATCAATACCATTCTTAAAGCCAGAAAAATCGTGCTGCTGGCATGGGGCATTCATAAAGCACCCGTGATCCGCAAATCCGTTGAAGGAACGGTGACAGATCATGTGCCGGCATCTTTTTTACAGGAACATCCCAGCTGCACATTTGTGCTGGACGAAGGGGCCGCCCAGGAGCTCACGCGTTTTAAAACGCCATGGCTGACAGGAGAGATAGACTGGACGGAGAAGACCATCCGCAAGGCCGTTTGCAGTATGGCGTTCAATATGAAAAAGCCCGTTCTGATGCTGACCAGCGCAGACTACAATAACAACGGATTGAGTGACCTGATGGTCAAATATGGTTCGGCCTATGACATCAACCTGCGGGTTTTCAATGGCATGCGGGATACCATTACGGGCTGGCCCGGTGGCAAGTATTCTGAAGTGGTTCCACGTCATCCGGAACGCAGCAACCCGCAACAGAAAAGGGTGATTATTTTTTCGCCACATCCGGATGACGATATCATCTCAATGGGTGGAACCTTTATCCGTCTGCACGAGCAGGGACATGATGTACATGTGGGATACCAGACCTCAGGAAATATCGCAGTGAGCGATGAATTTGTGATGCGTCAGATTGATTTTGCTGTGGAATTTGATTCCATTTTTGGCATCGATAAAAGCATGGCCAACTCCATCTGGGAGAATGCCCGCGAGTTCATCAAAACAAAAAAATCCTACCAAAAAGATGCAGATGATATCCGTGAGATCAAAGGACTAATACGGAGAACAGAAGCCAGGGCAACCTGCCGCTACGTAGGTATCAAGGATGAAAACATCCATTTTATGAACCTGCCTTTCTATGAGACGGGCCTCATCGAAAAAAAACCACCCAGCGATGCCGATGTGGAGATCACTAAGAACCTGATCAAGAAGATAAAGCCGCACCAGATTTTTGCTGCGGGTGATTTTGCCGATCCACATGGCACCCATAAGGTATGTTTCGATATCCTAATTGATGCATTGAAGCAACTCAAAGCTGAGGGAGATGAAAGCTTAAAAGATTGCAGGCTCTGGCTTTACCGCGGTGCCTGGGCAGAGTGGGATCTTTGGGACGTAGATATGGCTATCCCCATGAGTCCGGACCAGGTTGTCCAGAAGCGTAACGGTATTTTCATTCACCAGTCGCAGAAAGACGGCGTGGTTTTCCAGGGTTCAGACAGCCGGGAATTCTGGGAAAGGGCCGAAGAAAGAAATGCTGGAACATCTGATCTATATGATAAACTTGGTCTCCCCAAATATGCTGCGATGGAAGCCTTTGTTCAATGGCCGTATTAGGAGGCAATGGGCATAGGGCACTGGGCATGGTGAAGGCATTAGACTATAAGTATTGGGCATATAGGGGAACCCCAACCTTCAACCTCCAACCTTCAGCCTATTTTTTGCTCAGAGTCGGGTAATTTCCTATATTTGCTGCCCCAAACGGCCCCGTAGCTCAATTGAATAGAGCATCTGACTACGGATCAGAAGGTTTCAGGTTTGAATCCTGACGGGGTCACAAAGCCTTGCACGCAGTGCAGGGCTTTGCCATTTGTATCCGAACTGAACTTGTTCAGTAGTGCAATGCAAACAAAATCATTCGCCAGACAAACAAAGACTTTACTCATAGATGATTGTTATGAAGGGATCAATTCCCTCATAGTGTCACATACTTGAATTCATACTGGGTGGTAATAATGCTGGCAGAATCTGCCACATCAAATTAAACGGGTAATTTATCCTTGTTGGTTACCAGATGCAGAACCTGCGTAAGCACCTTTTTTTCCACCGCCACTTTGATTTTCTCTAATTGCAACATGCCTGAAATAAAATTCCTGCTCCAGTTGGTTGCCAACATGTTCATCAAATCGCGTTTATGTGTGTCGTCTATACTAGAGTGCCCCCATGGAGAACCCGCGATGTTGTACTGCGGCATTCTAACAGTATTGGAATACACGGAGCCCTCATAATTCCGGGAATCATTGCCGATTCTAAACTCAAATGGAGTGCGCCAATTATAGTAGCAGTGCCAGTATACTCCCTGGTAGTCAACTGCCCATCTTTATAATTCATCCCAAAAGATTCAATCCGAAAATCGAATGAATTTCGATATACATAACAAAATTCCGAGCTCGTGAACATGCCACCAGTATGACGCACCCAAACACTATTGGCACTGGCATCTTCATCACCTAACTCCATCATGATAAGTTAGTGACCATCGTTGTGATAAAATTCGCCTATATATAGTCGCCGGTCATGGTTGTATAGTGACCCTTATCTGTATACATGTACACCAGATCCATTCTACCGCTTCTAATCCTTACCAGGCGATCATTTGCATAATCATATTTCTCCGCCAGAGATCCATTGATCCAGGTTTAAGATAAAGCAAGCACGTCCTTTTTGGAAGACGCAGCTTGT
>JBEISY010000088.1:0-6757 GCA_040375175.1 Chitinophagaceae bacterium | reverse complement strand
CGATGCGTTGCACCGCTTGCAATTGCGGATTATAATATGCTTCCGGGTAACCATAAGGATCGGCGGAAATATCATAACCATTCTGCCGCACGTTGAATTCCCAGCTTCGATTGGGGCTCAGTCCGCGCGCCGCAACACCAATCTGGATACCACTTCCATCGCTTTCCCAGACATGTATGCCCGGTACTTTTGCCATCACCTGCCGCATGGTATTGGTGGAGACATTGGCCTTCACGTTATCCATCAGGATCAGTGCATTCTTTTTTCCGGCATAAATACTGGTACCTACGATCTCTGGTAACTGGTGAATATCAGACTTGCTGCCGAGCCCTACAATGGTAATCTCGGCAAGGCGTTTGTGTTCTTTGGGTAAACTGTCTGGTTGATTGGCATTGGATTGAGCGAAGCACTGCGACATCAAGCCTGCACAGATCAACAACATCGATTTTCTCATCTCATCTTCAATTAGGACACAAAATTGCAAAGCGATCACAAGCTTGATTTGCGCAATCAGGAAAATACATTTACGAGAAGAGGAAAAGGTGGGGGATTTGACAATTGAATGACAAAATAACACCTAACAAATAACGGATAACCTCAGTTACGGGTTACTTGTTATTAGTTATTTCTGATCAGCAACTCACAAGGCTTAATGCCTGTATGCTTCTTGAATGCAGTGGAGAAATGGGAGATCGATGAGTAGCCCAACATGGCAGACACTTCAGACACACTCAATCCTTTTTCATACAAAAGGTATCGGGCATGTTCCATGCGCTGGTTCTGGTAAAAATCAAAAATGGTAGTACCGAACATTTCTTTAAATCCTTTTTTCAGGTAGCACTCATTGATCGCCACCTTTCTGCTCAGTTCTTTAATGGTGATCGGGTCACCGATATGCTCGATAAGGATCTCCCTGGCCATGCTGATCTTTTCACGATCCGCTTCATTGTGCAGGAACTTACATGCGATCATGGGTTCTTCCTTCATGCCCATCATGCATTCCATGCTGTACAACAGCAGGATCTGTGTTTGTGCGTTTACGAAGATATTTTCCAGTGTATCTGTGTAGTGATGATTTAGCAGGGAATCAATGCTGATCCTCATTTTGCCGCATAGGGGAAGGATACGTGTAAAAGACGATGTGGTGCGGAATTGCATGATGTCCTGCGTTGCATCGGAAGCTTTCATGCCCTTCGCAAACTGCGAAAGATGCGCAGGCTCAAAACGAAAATTCAACACATCAACCGTGGGCGTTCTATGCTCGCAATGCATGGATCTGCCCATCCGGCACTGGTTGCAATCCATCTCTTTTTCTACGCAATAACCATTGCCCATCACACAAAATCGCAGTTCCATATAACTACGTTCAGGCTGATCCGGCTCCACACGATATACAAACACACCGGTATCCTCAGCGTTCCAGAAGGAATGCCTGCGGTAGCGCTGGATCTGGTAACTCCAGGTACCGGGAATCTGTTTTTCCTTCTGGTGAAGCAATTCCAGATCTTCGGCGAGCACCTGCTGTTTATGCGCTATAGCCAGTATGTCTGTTGAATACGCCATGGACTGCAAATGTACAACATTCGAGGTTTCCCTAAGTTGTCAACATACCCCTAAACCATGGGGAAAACCTTGAAACTCCCCCTGATTTTCGTTACATTTGCAGGATATGGTTTTTGATAAAAACCCATTGTTCCCAAATCACATATGAGTACAGAAGTAAACGAGATTACACCTTCAGTGTCAAATGGTTATGGCGCGGATAGCATTCAGGTGCTGGAAGGTTTGGAAGCCGTACGTAAGCGTCCGGCCATGTATATTGGCGATATCGGTGTAAAGGGGCTGCATCACCTGGTATATGAGGTGGTGGACAACTCAATTGATGAAGCCCTTGCAGGCTATTGCAAGAACATTTTTGTTATCATCCATGAAGACAATTCCGTTAGCGTAAAAGATGACGGAAGGGGTATCCCCACGGGCATGCACGCCAAGGAAAAACGCAGTGCGCTGGAAGTGGTAATGACCGTACTGCACGCAGGTGGTAAATTTGATAAGAACACGTACAAGGTATCCGGCGGTCTGCACGGGGTGGGTGTCAGTTGCGTGAACGCACTGTCAAGCCTGTTGCAGGTCAAAGTCAACCGTGAAGGAAAAGTATTTGAGCAGGAATACAAACGTGGGGCACCACAGTATCCGGTACGCGAGATCGGTGTGAGTGATATCACAGGAACGGAAGTGCATTTCTGGCCTGATCATGATATCTTCACGAGTACCACATACAACAAGGAAATCCTGGAAGGCAGGCTTCGTGAATTGTCATACCTGAACCGCAAGATCAGCATCACGCTTACGGACCTCCGTGAAAAAGACGATAGCGGTGACGCCTACACGAAGAACTTTTACAGCGAAGGCGGTATTGTGGAGTTTGTGGAGATGTTGGATGAGAGCGCCAAAAGAAATGCCATCATCCCCCGTGTCATTTACATGGAAGGGTACGATACCGAATCCAACGTGACCGTTGAAGTAGCTGTCAACTACTCTGATTCTTATAGTGAACATATCTTCTCCTATGTCAACAATATCAACACCATTGAAGGCGGTACCCATGTGGCCGGCTTCAGGAGAGCCATCACCCGCGTATTTCAGGCATATGGCAAACGCGAGGGGCTGTTTGAGAAATCCAAAGTGGATGTAGAAGGCGATGATTTCAGAGAAGGTCTGAGTGCCATCATTTCCGTGAAAGTGCCGGAACCGCAGTTTGAGGGGCAGACCAAGACGAAGTTGGGCAACTCCGAAGTCATTGGCGTTGTTGACGGTGCCGTGTCAAGGGTTCTGGAAGCCTACCTGGAAGAAAACCCCAAGGAAGCGAAGAACATCATCAATAAAGTCATCCTGGCAGCGCAGGCCCGTGCGGCAGCGCGCAAGGCAAGGGAACTGGTACAGCGGAAAACCGTGTTGACCGGTGGCGGTATGCCTGGCAAACTCTCTGATTGTTCAGAGCGCGATCCCAACAAATGCGAATTGTTCCTTGTTGAGGGTGATTCAGCGGGTGGAACGGCCAAACAGGGCCGCGATAGAAATTACCAGGCCATTCTTCCGCTCAGGGGTAAGATCCTGAACGTGGAGAAAGCCATGGAGCACCGAATCTATGATAATGAGGAGATTCGAAACATGTTCACCGCATTGGGTGTGAAGATCGGAACTGCAGAAGATCCCAAGGCGCTGGACACTACCAAACTTAGATATTACAAACTGATCATCATGACAGATGCCGATGTGGATGGTAGCCACATTGCCACCTTGATACTTACCTTTATATTCAGGTATATGAAGGAACTGGTTGAAGGCGGAAACGTGTACATTGCACAACCACCGCTCTATCTGGTGAAGAAAGGAAAGGAACAGGCCTATGCCTGGAATGAAGATCAACGAAGGGGTTTGGTGGAAAAATTTGCCAATGGTAAGGAAGACAGTGTAAACGTACAACGTTACAAGGGTCTGGGTGAGATGAATGCCGAACAACTTTGGGACACCACCATGAATCCTGCCACACGTACCCTGAAACAAGTGACTATTGAGAGCGCCGCTGAGGCAGATCGCATCTTCAGCATGCTGATGGGCGATGAAGTGGCACCCCGAAGGGAATTCATTGAATCACACGCACGTTACGCAAATCTGGACGTATAAACATTCAAACATTAAAATTATGTCAAACAAAAACATGCTCACCGCTTACAATGTAAAAACAAAGGAAAAAAACGTTCCAATACATGATGCAGTTGTTAACCGCACCGCAAAGGGTGGATACATTGCGCAAGGAAATGACGGTAAAGGAAACAAACTGACTGCACTCCTCGGCGAAGCCAAAGCTTTGGAAGCCATCAAGAATGGCGTTGCAAAGCAAGGATGGTAAGATTTGGCAATTGACAATTGGCAATTAACAATTTGCAATTGGCACTGGTTGTTAATGTCTGGTAACTAGTGCTAATTGTCAGTTGCTAATTGTCAATTGTCAATTCCTATTTTTATTTGAATATATCATGAAAAAATTCTTCGTTTTTCTCCTATCTGTCTTCCTGCTGAGTGGTTGTATCAATATAACCGAAGAAATTTTCCTCGCAAAGAATGGCTCAGGCAAATACGCCATGACCTTGGACCTGGAAAAGGCAGTGGAAATGATGGACATGCTGAAATCATTTGCACCAGACTCCCTGGCCGGTGAAACCAAGGAAGGCAACATCATGGATTCTGTAAAGAATAACTTCGATGTGTTTGATTCCATACCCGGTATTACCAATGTGAAGAAAGAACAGAAGGGGAACGTGTTCACCGTCTCTTTTGACTTCAAAGACATTGCTAGCCTGAACGAGGCCATGCGCAAGAGGAATAAGAAAACAGAGGCACAAAAAGACCTCTATACGTTTGCACCAGGAAGTTTTAGCTTCCAGGACACCACTGCATTCGGGATGAACGATGCCATGAAAGAACTGAATGGGGCAGGTGGATCGGATTCTTCCGCGGCTACCATGGAAATGTTCAAGTCCATGATCGGAGATATGAACTACAATACTATTTACCATCTGCCTGGTAAAGTCTCCAGCTTCTCTAATAAAGAAGCCAAGCTGGATGCGGACGGCAAAACCCTGCGCCTGACCGTTAATCTCTTAGACAGGACTAAACAAACGACCCTGGAAAACAAAATCCGCTTCCAAAAATAATCCTCTGCTGAACGGTTCATTTGATAATGTCGTAATTTAAACGGCAACTTCATCATTATGAACCCAACCAGACGAAAATTCATTCGGCACACCGGAGCTCTGGCTGCCGGCATTGGCATCGGCAGTCTTATCACCGGCGAGAGCTGGGCAATGGTCCGTAAACAGATCTCACCTAACGACAAAATTGGTGTGGGCGCCATCGGTATTAACGGGATGGGTTGGTCAAACCTGTCTGCCATGCTCAAGAATAATCCAGACGTGGTATGCACAGCCATCTGCGATGTGGACGCCAACGTCCTCGCCAAGCGATCAGCAGAACTGGAGAAGAACTTCTCCATGAAGCCGGTACAACACGCAGATTACCAAAAGTTGCTGGCAGACAAAAATGTGGATGTAGTGATCATCGGCACACCAGACCATTGGCATACCCTCATGATGATCGATGCCTGTGCAGCAGGGAAAGACGTGTACGTAGAGAAACCCATCGCCAATTCCATCTATGAATGCCGGCAGATGGTAATGGCACAACAGAAATACAATAAGGTGGTACAGGTTGGCCAGTGGCAACGAAGCCATGCACATTTTCAAAGTGCGTTGGATCTGCTCCGTTCCGGCAAACTGGGGAAGATCCGGATGGTGAAAACCTGGGCCTACCAGGGATGGATGCAAAACATTCCCAAACAAGCTGATACTCCCGTACCCGCCGGAGTCAACTACGACATGTGGCTTGGCCCCGCACAAAAACGCCCCTTTAATCCCAACAGATTTCATTTTAATTTCAGATGGTTTTGGGATTATGCCGGTGGACTGATGACAGACTGGGGGGTTCACCTGGTAGACTATGCCTTGCTGGGCATGAATGCCAAAGACCCCCTAACGGTTATGGCTAGTGGCGGAAAGATGGCCTATCCGGATGACGCAGCAGAAACACCTGATACCCTCGCAACGGTTTATGATTATGGTGATTTCATCATGCTCTGGGAACATGCGCAGGCGATTGATGGCGGCAACTATGGAAGAAATCATGGCATTGCGTATATCGGCAATAATGGTACGCTTGTATTAGATCGTGGTGGCTGGGAAGTGATTCCCGAAGGCAAAAAAATGGAAGCCATGAAGGTGCAGAAGTCAGACGATGGACTCGGTAATCATCACAAGAACTTTATTGCGGCGGTGAAAAGCAGGGACATGGCCAGCCTCACCGCTCCCATCACTGCCGGAGCAACGGTTGCCACCGTGTGTCAGATGGGCAATATTGCATATAAAACAGGCAAGAAATTGACCTGGGATAAATCCAAACAATTGTTCACGGATGCAAGCGCCAATCAACTGATCATACCAGCCTACCATAATCAGTATAAACTACCTAAACTATAACTCAACATGCGATTTCTATTTTGCACAGCCCTGTTGGTAGCAACTGCCTCCACTCAAGGCCAGGAGATCAACCGAATGCTTGATTCTGTCAAAAATGCCCCGAAACTCAGTGAATACTATTCACCCGTGGCACCGTTGGTTACACCTGGCAAAACAGCATCAGAAGCGCCGAGCGATGCCATCGTTTTATTCAATGGCAAGGATTTTTCTGAATGGAGCGGCGTAAGAAAACCGGAAGTAGCATGGATGATTGAAGCCGATGCCATGGTGGTAAAACCAGGCAGTGGCAACATCAAAACCAAGAAAGGTTTTGGCGATTGCCAGATTCACATTGAATTCAGGACACCCGCGAAAGTGGAGAGTCAGGGTCAGGGGAGAGGCAACAGTGGTATTTTTATTATGGGCAAGTATGAACTGCAGGTGCTAGACAATTACAACAACACTACTTATGTCAATGGCCAAGCAGGCAGTATTTACAAGCAATTACCGCCGTTGGTCAATGCATGCAGACCTCCGGGAGAATGGCAGACCTATGATATCATTTTTACCGCTCCAAGATTCTACGAAGATGGCCGCGTGCAATCACAGGCAAGAATAACCGTGATCCATAATGGCGTACTGGTGCAGAACAATACAACGATCTGGGGAAGTACAGAATACAT
>JBEISY010000199.1:0-4449 GCA_040375175.1 Chitinophagaceae bacterium | reverse complement strand
GGGCTTGCCGAAGCTTGGGGCTTCACTGAGACGGGTGTTCCGATGGATGACCGTACCAAACACGAGTTCATCAAAATGCCGGCGTACTTCACTGACCACCTGGTTACAGAGGCGCAATCGGCCATCGTACATCGTCATCAAAATACCTTCTATCTCCAGTGCGGTGTTGAGCCTGCTTTGAACGATCTTGATGGTGTTCAGCAATTTTCCCAGTCCTTCCAATGCAAAAAATTCCGCCTGCACAGGCACCACTACAGCATCCGCGGCCACCAATGCATTTACCGTGATCAGGCCCAGGGATGGTGAGCAATCGATGATGATGAAATCATAATCGTCTTTCACTTCCTGAAGAATATTTTTCAGTACTGTTTCCCTTTGGGGATAGTTGATCATTTCAATTTCAGCTCCCACCAAATCAATATGCGAAGGCATCAGAAAAAGGTTGGGGATATCCGTCTTCAGCACTACATCACGTGCTACCATCTGGTTCACCATACAATCATACAGGCTTTGCTGCACATTGCGCAGATCAAAGCCCACACCAGTGGTGCTGTTGGCCTGGGGGTCAGCGTCAACCAGCAGGGTTTTGAATTCCAGGACGGCCAGACTGGCAGCCAGGTTAATGGCTGTGGTGGTTTTCCCTACTCCTCCTTTCTGATTGGCTATGCCGATAATACGAACCATGCGTTCTTGAATTATTTAATGTTGATCGTTTCGCCGATTGCCGGCAACAACAATTGGATCCCTTTCTCTTTAAATGTTTCACCCACTTCTTCCTTACTGATCCGGATGTACCCGAAGGTGTCATAATGAACCCCCACCACCTGCCTGCACTGCACCATTTCCGCGGCAGATGCGGCATCCGCTGCATCCATCGTGAAATTGTCGCCGATAGGCAACACCGCAAAATCCAGCTTAGCCCATCTGGGGATCAGCTGCATATCTAGTGTAAGGGCTGTATCGCCGGCGTAATAAAAATTGCCGTCTTCACTAGTTACCACAAATCCCATGGGGTTGCCGCCGTAGGAGCCGTCAGGTAAACCAGAGCTATGTTGGGCCACTACGCATTTGACCTGCCCGAAATCAAAACTGGCTTTTCCACCTGTGTTCATAGGGTGCACATTGGTGACACCTTGTTTGCCGAGCCACTCATATACTTCCCAATTGGCGATCACCTTGGCGCCGGTACGTGACGCAATAGCCACTGCATCCGCGATATGGTCCGCATGCCCATGGGAGATCAGGATGAAGTCTGCCGGGATGCTTTGCACATCAATGCCTGTTGCCAGGGGATTGTGGGTGATGAATGGGTCAAACAAAAGGGTTTTTCCCTTTATCACCACACTGAAACAGGAATGACCATGATAGGTGAACAGCATGAATAGCGTGGTTTTTGTCAGAATGGCAAATTTAGTCCTTCGGCACCATTTTGGGGAACAATATATCAACATAGCTGTTAAATAGGCCTAGAACAATGAAGTATACCATTATTTCCGGCACCAACAGGTCCGGCAGCAATACACTCAAAGTGGCCCGGCAATACCAGCAGCTCCTGAAGAACAAGGGTGTGGAAGCCACAGTTGTTAGTCTTGAGGGCGTAGACTTAAACCAAAAAACCAAGGATTGGGCTGAGGTGGAGCGTGAAGTGCTGGTGCCCACAGACAAGTTCATATTCATTTTACCTGAGTATAATGGCAGTTTCCCCGGCGCACTGAAAACCATGATCGATATGAGTGATTACCGAAAAGTATGGCCCGGGAAGAAAGCATTGCTCACGGGCGTGTCTACGGGCAGGGCCGGCAACCTCCGAGGAATGGATCACCTTACCGGCTCACTGAACTACCTCCACGTAAACGTTCATCCCAATAAACTTCCTATTTCAACGGTTGACAAACTGCTGAATGGCGCAGGGGAGTTCACTGATCAACCGACATTAAGTGCCATTGACCAGCAATTGGAGCAGTTTATACACTTTTAACGCAAAAATTAAAAGTCAAAATTCAACATTTGCAGCTCATGTTTTTGACTTCTGATATTTGAATTCTGATTTTTTCCTATGCGTAGACTCCTTGGTTCCGGCCTCGTCATCATCGTCCTCATCCTCCTGGATATCTATATCTTCCAGATCCTGCGTTTTGTGTTGCAGTCGGCATCAATACGGGTTCGGATATTTAGTTTTGTGGCCTTCTGGGCGGTGAGCGCTATCTCCGTTTCCATCATCTTGTTTGGTAATTTTTTTCGGATCGAGTCGTGGCCACCCATGCTTCGCAACTATACTTTTGCGATCCTCATCGGCATATTCATTTCAAAAGTCATCGCCGGACTGTTTTTTATGGTGGATGATGTTAGGAGGGTAGTACAGTGGGCGGGGGTGAAAGCCTACGACCAGTGGGTGAGTGCCGCACCCTTACCTGAAAGGAATATCAGCAGGTCTGCATTTTTGAGTTGGCTGGGGATCGGGTTGGGCACCACGATGTTTGGCACCTTGCTCTACGGTTTTTCCAACAAGTATCGATACCAGGTGAACAACATAGATCTGAATTTCGATACACTTCCTGAGCCGTTTAAAGGACTTCGTATAGTGCATATTTCCGATATCCACTCGGGCAGTTTCACCAATAAAGCGGCAGTGGAGAAAGGCGTGCAGAAGATCCTGGATGCCAAGCCAGACCTTATCTTGTTTACAGGTGACCTCGTGAATGATGCGGCCGAAGAAATGAATGAATACAAAGATGTTTTTGCAAAGCTGAACGCACCATTGGGTGTGTACAGCACACTCGGTAATCACGATTATGGCGATTATAAAGCATGGCCGAGCGAAGCCGAAAAACTTGCAAACCTTGATTGTTTAAAAGCCGTCCATGCGGAGATGGGTTGGAAACTTCTGATGAATGAGCACGTGACGCTGGAGCGGGACGGACATCGCATCGCCGTCATCGGAATAGAGAACTGGGGCGCCAAAGGTTTTGTGCAACACGGTCGGTTAGACCTTGCGTACGCTGGAAGCGAACAAGTGCCATTCAAGATTTTAATGAGCCACGATCCCAGCCATTGGGATGCGCAGGTGAAACAGTATGATGATATTCATCTCACGTTGAGTGGCCATACACACGGAATGCAATTTGGCGTGGAACTTCCCGGCCTGCGCTGGAGCCCGATCAAATATTTATACAAACAGTGGGCTGGTCTTTATGAAGACGGTGCACAGAAACTGTACGTCAATCGCGGCTTCGGTTTTCTCGGCTATCCCGGCCGTGTGGGGATCATGCCGGAGATTACGGTGATAAATCTGGTTTGAGAATTCTGTTTGGAATCTTGGAATCCTGTAATTCAGAAATCCTTGAAACCGGAGCACATTCTGGAATTACTGGATTATAGGATTATTGGATTCCAGGATTCCAATTTTTCCCCTGTTTTTAAATATAATCTTTGTTAACATCCATTTAGCATGAAGATATTTAACTTCAACCTGCATGAAATGTCTATACCCTTAAAGATAGCCGTATGAAACAAATGGTCATGGTTACAATAGTGCTGTGCTTTTTTGCAGCAGAAAGCACGAATGCGCAGGGTATTAAGATCGGTGTAAAAGGTGGAGCAACTGTCTACAAAATGGATGGTATTAGTTTTAAGGACAAGTTCCTGTGGGGGTATCATGCAGGTGTGACCACAGAACTGATGTGGAGTAAGAACTGGGGTATTCAACCGGAGTTTTTATTTAACCAGTCGAACACACAAACCGGTTACTCTTTTGATACCCTTTATAGGTCCATAAACCCGGGAACCTTGAAAGACATTAAACTGAATTACCTCTCCATTCCCATCCTGCTTTCCTGGAGACCATCGCCATTCATCACTTTCCAGGCAGGACCGCAATTCAGTGTGTTGATGTCAAAGCAACGCACTTTGTTACAAGATGGCGCTGAAGCATTCAAGGCAGGCAATGTATCGATGCTTGCTGGTGTGCAGGTGAATCTGCTGTCTTTCCGTATATATGGACGGTATGGCTGGGGTCTGGTGAATATGAATAATATCGATGACAAAGATCGTTGGCAAAGCCAGGGCGCTCAGTTGGGCGTAGGTTTTGTTTTCTAGTTCGCAGTTCGCATAGGTCGCAAGGTCGCAGTTTCCTTGCTAACTTTGCGATCTGTGTTTTACGAACTGAATTCGGCATCGTAATTGACCTATATAGCTATCTAATCAAAATAACCCGCTTGGCCTGATGGTGCTGCCATCATGTCTGGGCAAAGGATAGCTATGCAGAATACAGATATTTGGCTTAGGCCTGATGAGGACATGGAGTTTATGCCTATCCTCCCTTTACACGATAGTGACGGAGAAAACGCTGATGACACCAGCATTCCGGATGAACTACCCCTGGTTCCTCTTCGTAATACCGTTCTATTTCCCGGGGTTGTGATCCCTATCACAGTAGGCCGGGATAAGTCG
>JBEISY010000392.1:0-2574 GCA_040375175.1 Chitinophagaceae bacterium | reverse complement strand
CAACACGGAGCGTGTATTTCTTTTTTTTCAGGACAGACAACAGATATCTCCCTCCAATTGGAATGACATCAGGTTTACCCATTATAGGCACCTTGGATTTTCCTATTATGCTGCAGGCATGCATAAAGAGGCCAATCGCTCTTTGTCAAAGGCAGTGAAACATAAGCCCACAGCTTTTTTCGACATGAAATTGATGAGGATATTGTTTGCAACAAAGGTAGGAAGTGAAAGATATGAGAGGATAAAGGGTATTCTAAAGCGAATCCGGCGGTGAAATTCATCCTGTCCACATACAACTTCTACCCCCAAAGAGGAGGGGGAACGGAAGTATATACCAGCTTGTTTGCTGAATACCTGATGGCAAGTGGCCATGAAGTACTCATCATTGCTGCATTTGATCAACCTGTTCCTGACTTGGGAAAAGTCATTAGGGATAGTTCTCTTTTATATGCAAGGGAGTATATGTATAACGGACTCAGGGTGCTTGGCGTTGTGCTGAGTGGCCAGGATCCTTTGGCAGTATACACCAACTATAGAGAAGAATGGGTTGATGAGTTTGTTAAGACCCTGGAAGCCGCTGGATTTTCGGATCCTGACCAATTGGTACTGAATGGAATGACTACCGTTTCAGGTCTTGCGCTGATGAAGGCTGCGAAACAGCTTAGTACAGGCTGTAAAATTCAAGTGATTACCCATACGCCATTCCATTGTCCTAAAGGAGATATGCTGGATTCGTTTACCGGAACCAGGTGCGAGCAGTTGATTGGGCCAACAACATGCTCCCGATGCATATACAGACAAAAAGGAAACACTGGCCGTTCATTTTCCATTTTCTTGGAATGGGTGGGCAACAGGATACTGGGAAAGATCTTTACCCGAAAAGCTTTCAATACGAGGAACCTGATCCAGCAACGAATAGAGCGGTTCCGTAGCGTTGATGAACTAACAGAGCAGGTCATCGTTTTTTCTGAAGACATGAAGCGGTTTCTTCAGAAACAGGAATTCATTACCGGTTCTAAACTCCATGTAGTAAGACATGGTATTGATAAGCGTGTATTTTACCAGGGAAAGGAGAAAGATCCGGAGACAAGGATTTTTTTATATGCGGGCCGGTTTGAGACAGTAAAAGGCATACTTACCCTGGCTAAGGCATGGATTAGTTTGCCACCAAAAACAGGCCGGGTTTTATACCTTTCAGGTAACTGGTCATCCTCATCGGTAGGTGCAGAAGCAAGGGACATACTCAAAGGAAGGTCAGATGTAAAGTGGTTCAATAATCTTTCCCAGGCGGAACTGGCTGAAGTATACAGGGAAGCACATTGCCTGGTCATACCTTCCACCTGGGTTGAAACCGGACCAATGGTTTTTCATGAAGCGGTAGCCTGTGGATGTAATATTATTTCAACCGATATTGGTGGCCAGGGAGAACTTGCCCGGTTTTACAATGAGGTAAGTGATACTTTTACGGCGAACAACATTGCAATGCTTTCACATTATATAGACTCATTTCAATACAAATCCGTTAGTCTAGAAGTTCTTGGAAGAATCAAAGATCATCAGGACCATTTCAGAAACATATTTAATCAATTCACCAAAATCTAACACGTAAATCAATTTTCATGAAAAAACTTCTCGCCAATGTGGCAAGAACCGGAATCAAGCAGTTCAATATCAGAAGTGTAATGTTTGGGAAAAACAAGGGCCTGAAGTTTGAGAACAATAATGATTTGAATCTGGATATGATCCTCGGGTTTCATGAGCCCAACACTTTTGAAGTGTTTGAACTCTTTGTTAAGCCTGGTGCAACAGTAGTGGATATAGGCGCTAATGTTGGATATTTTTCGAGATTTTTAAGCAGGAAAGTTGGTTCAGCCGGAAAGGTATATGCTTTTGAGCCCATACCGCAAACATTTGCAACACTCAGGACGACCATCGAAATCAACAAATTGTCCAATATCATACCTGTAAACTCGGCAGCAAGCGATCATACCGGAACAGTTACGATGTACCTGAGTCATACCCACTATATGGCTTCACTGGACGCAGGATGGGCAACCAATGCAGGAGGCGAAACAGAAGTTCCCTGTACAACCATTGATGATTTTTTTACTGAATTGGGAGGTAAACCTGATTTTATTAAAATGGATATTGAGGGGGGAGGGGTTTTTGCACTTCAGGGCATGACGAAAACAATACTTAACCATCAACCTGTGTTGTTCCTGGAAAGTCATACACCTGCTGAAGATCAGGCCATTGGAAAAGCACTTTCATTGATTCCATATGATGTGTACCGGGTTGGCAGCACAAAGCCCGTTAAGTATCTTGACAGAGACTACCAGGATCAGTTCGGAATTTATGATACCGTAATTGGAATCCCGAAAAGCCGTTCTGCCGAATTCGGAGGCTTTAACCCTCTTCAATTCCAGAAAAGCAGGTTTGGTCAAAGGTGATATTGAATGCGTAATCTTGTATCCGCTATTTACTATCATCCGGAATCATATCCGCCTACGTTGAATGCTGTTGATGAACTCAGCAGGATATTTGACCAGATCACGATTGTCCATCGCCCACACT
>JBEISY010000335.1:0-3110 GCA_040375175.1 Chitinophagaceae bacterium | reverse complement strand
TTACATATTTCCTGCCTATCGAAGATGTGAAAACCTGGGACCACTTCATATTTATAAAGGTTGCGGGTATTTGTAATTACCGCAAATGTACTTATCAGGCCGTTATTAACGGTCAAATATTAAAAACTATAAAGTATAACGCAGGCATTACGTATTTGTTTGTACCTCATGTATTGTTTAACCTTCTCAGCATCATATTGTCAATAGCGGCAAACAAATGCTGGGGTTGTACGGTCCGCCAGATGGGATAGTTAAGCAGTTCCACGTAGTAATTGATCCTGGCTTTTAAGAAATCATGCTGGGATTGTATTGGCAGGTCCAGCATCACGATCCAGCCGCCGTCATCGGTCACATCGTCCCTCCATTCTTCGTAATAGAGGTTATCACTGCTATGAAAATTGAGGACATTTTCGCCGATGAGTACAAACTTGCGGATACCTTCCCTGATCATATGATCCACCACATCCCTTTTAAGGGTCATGATATCGTTCTCAATAGCATCGTTCCATTCCCCCATGAGCTCAATAATGGCAAAATCAAGGTCGTAGTCCACAAACAACAGCTTCATATACAAGGTCCGTGAACCGAAATCATCCCATTGCGGATGGATGTAGTAGTTGTAGATGGTTTGGGAGAACTCAAATACGCTATGCTCCCTTCCAAAAAATGGGGACCGTTCGTCTTCTTCTGCCGTGTAGAGGTGTCGCCAGTTATAATATGGTTCGATCTCGTGCATTGCCTAATTGCTATTAGCTATTTGCTATTAGCTATTTGTTTCCAGCCTCCACCGCTTTCTTCACGCTTCCATGCGTCAGCAGCAGCAGCTTGGCTTCTTCATAATTGTTCAGGTCCAGGGCATTCATCACCATCCGTACGCCCCTGTCAACCAGTTTCTCATTGCTCAACAGCATATTGACCATCTTGTTGTCTTCTACCCTGCCCAGTTGGATCATCACGCTGGTAGAGATCATGTTCAGGACCAGTTTCTGGGCGGTGCCGCTTTTCATCCTGGTACTGCCAGTGACAAACTCCGGACCCACCACCACTTCAATGGGGAAGTCTGCTGCTGCAGACACCGGTGCATTGGGATTACAAGTGATTGACCCTGTTACAATACCAACTTTACGGCATTGTTCCAATGCCCCAATCACATAAGGCGTAGTGCCACTAGCTGCAATGCCCACTACAACATCTTTCTCACTCACATCAAATTGCTGAAGGTCATACCATCCATCTTCTTTGCTGTCTTCCGCAAACTCCACTGCTTTGAACATGGCATTGTCGCCCCCGGCGATGATCCCGATCACCAGTCCGTGCAGAACACCATACGTGGGTGGGCACTCGCTGGCATCTACAACGCCAAGACGGCCACTGGTACCGGCACCGATGTAAAACAACCGGCCACCGGCCAGCATTTTATCAACTATTGCGGTAACGAGTTTCTCTATTTGGGGGATCGCCTTTTGAACGGCGATGGGAACAACCTGGTCTTCATTGTTGATGTTGATCAGCAGTTCCCGGATACTCATTTTCTCCAGGTGACGGTACTCAGAATCTTTCTCCGTGACTTTGATGAACGCACTCATGTCCAAAGGGGGTCGATTTATTGATGATACGTAACCAGTCCTTCCATAGGACTCTTCAGGATCTTGCCAACCGTAAATTCATAGGATGAGGCCAGGTCAAGGAGTACATCCCTGAAGCCAAAGCCCACGCTTCCCACAAAATGGATGGGATACTTCCAACTCTCGCCAAATTTACAAAGGTGCTGAAAGAAAAAATCATTCAGGCCATCTTCAATGATATTTTCGATCATATAATGGCCCCTGTTTTCAGCCAGAAAAACAGCAAATGATGCGAGATACCTGTTGGGCAGGGGTTTTTTATAAATATGATCGAGGATTTCCACCGCATTTGTTACATACTGCGCATCAAACCTGGAACGCAGATCCTCATCAAAGGTATTGTAGAGAAAATACTGCAGGACTTTTCTGCCCAGGTATGCGCCACTGCCTTCATCCCCAAGCACATATCCCAGTCCGGGTGAGTTTTTGACGATGGTTTTCCCATTGAAATAGCAAGCGTTGGAGCCGGTGCCGAGGATGCAGGCAACCCCCTTCTCGCTACCGCAGGATGCCCGCGCAATGCCCAGCAGATCGTGATTTACTTCAATATGCGCCTTGGGGAAATGCGCTTTAAGGGCCTTGGCCACGGATTTCCGGTTCTCAGGACTCTTGCAGCCTGTCCCATAAAAATACACCTCATCGATCTCAATATTCTTCAGATTAGGGAGCAGTTGTGTTTTCAACAGCGTCATCATCTGGTCCGTATTCAGGAAATAGGGCGACATCCCTTCGGTCATCACGGTTTTCTTTCTTGCCCCTCCGATCACGCACCATTCCGCTTTGGTGGATCCACTGTCTGCGATCAATTTTACCGTTGGCATACGTAATTCAACTTATTTCGGGAAATTCGCATTTACATATCCAAGGTACAAGGTTAGGAATGAATAATAAAAAATTACAGGTCTGGTTTCCAGTCTACTTCGCGGTTTCAATGGTGATCGGTATGTTTCTGGGTTATAAACTGAGGGACAAGATGCCCTGGGCCTCCGGTGTTTTGCAGATGTCGCCTGCCGGCCAGGTCCAGGAAGTCATGGACCTTGTACGTAACCGTTATGTAGACTCCGTAAATACGGACTCGCTTCGTGAAGAGGCCATTGACGCGGTGTTGGGTCATCTAGACCCCCATTCGGTTTTTATTCCCGCCAAGCGTCTGGCGGGCGTCAACGAAGACCTTGCCGGTAGGTTTGAAGGCATTGGTGTGGAGTTCAATATTTTTGACGATACCGTACATATCCTGAATGTGCTCAGGGGAGGTCCCAGTGATAAAGCAGGACTGCAAGCCGGGGACCGGATCATCCAGGTGGAGCAAACGCCGGTGGCCGGAAATGGCGTGACGGGTGATAAGATCCGGGGACTGCTGCGCGGCCCTCGCGCCAGCAAGGTGGAAGTAACCATCCTGCGCAACGGCAAAAAACTGCCTTTCACCATTATCAGGGGATTCATACCATTATATGCACTCGATGCTGCCTACATGCTGGATGCACA
>JBEISY010000009.1:0-15700 GCA_040375175.1 Chitinophagaceae bacterium | reverse complement strand
TGATGACATTGTCTATACTCATGCCAGGCATAAAGTATTTGTGACAGTGCAGGATAAAATCTTTCATGGATTGGATACTTTTCTAGGCAGCCACAAATATAGATGAAAACAATAAAGGTCATTTGGAGGATCTTTTCTCAACCTCATGACCTGTTATATGGCTAAAGAATGTTATTTAACCAATACAGCAGTGTTTGCTGTTTTCTTTCTGGTCATGAAATACATGATGGTGAAAGTGGGGATGAAATCGAAACCGGGCAGGATCTCTTCCAGGAAGTTGAACATACCACCGAGCATACCCTTGGTTCCACCGAAACTCTTGTAAAATATCAGCGCTGAAATAGGCGCCCAGAGGATGTCGCCAAACTCACCCAGCACCGGAAAAGCGAATGTTGCGAGGCCGATCAGGTCCATGAGGATACAGAAGGCCAGAGAAGGGGACTTTTGCATAAATCTAATGATGATAAATGAAGCGGAAACGTTGCATTTCAATAAGGAAGAAGATAAAGGAAGAAGTGCGAAGTTTAGTGCGAGACCTTGCGCCAAACTTCGCACCTCTCCCTTTATCTTCTCCCTTGATCTTTTAGAGTGTTAGTAGTTGATTACCTGCTCCTGTATCGCCTCCGGTATTTCCCGCCAATCATATTGCTGGTTCCTGAGTTGGGGGATGAAGCCCGCTTCTTCGATGGCCGTTTGCATGGTTTTGTAGGTGAAACGATGAGGTGCGCCGGCGGCGCTCACCACGTTCTCCTCGATCATAATGGAGCCGAAATCGTTGGCACCCGCATGAAGGCAGAGCTGGGCGATGTCTTTACCCACCGTCAGCCAGCTGGCCTGGATATTTTTAACATTGGGCAGCATGATCCTGCTGAGGGAGATCATGCGGATATATTCTTCTGGGGTGGTCAGGTTCTGCACGCCGCGGATCTTTGCAAGCAGGGTGTCAACGTCCTGAAAGGTCCAGGGGATAAAGGCCAGGAAGCCCTTGGCTTCAGCAGGTTTTTTGCTTTGTACGTCGCGGATCTTCACGAGGTGTTCAAACCTTTCTTCGATGGTTTCCACGTGACCAAACATCATGGTGGCCGAGGTGGTGATGTTCAGCTTGTGTGCCTCGTGCATGACGTCAAGCCATTCCTGAGCACCGCATTTTCCCTTGGAGATCAACCTGCGAACCCTATCGATCAAAATCTCCGCACCAGCACCCGGGAGAGAGTCGAGCCCCGCTTCTTTCAGCGCATTGAGCACTTCTTTATGGGTGGATTTCTCCAGTTTGGTGATATGTGCCACTTCGGGCGGACCGAGGGCATGGAGCTTTAACTGCGGGTATTCCTGCTTAATCTGGCGGAAGGTATCCACGTAGAATTGGAGGCCCAGCTCAGGGTGATGACCGCCCTGGAGGAGAAGTTGATCCCCGCCATACTGGAAGGTTTCTTCGATCTTCGTCCGGTAGGTGGGCATATCGGTAATATATGCCTCGGCATGGCCGGGGATCCGGTAGAAATTGCAGAATTTGCAATTGGCGATACATACGTTGGTGGTGTTCACATTTCGGTCTATCTGCCAGGTCACCCGTCCGTGCGGCACCTGAATTTTACGGAGTTCGTTTCCGATGAACATCAGGTCTGCCAACGGCGCCTGGTGATAGAGATAAACACCTTCTTCCACGGTCAAAAACCCGAAATCGAGGGCTTTTCTGTACAATCGGTTGAGTTCCGGATCCACTGATTTTTCCATTATACAAAGGTAGACAAATTAGGCATTGGGCATTGGGCATTGGGCATTGGGGGGCATTGGGCATTGGGCATTGGGGGGCATTAGGGGCCGTAATGATAAACGGCCGCAGTAGTAACAGTTAATTCATTACTTTGTTATAGAACTGACTATGCGGAACAAGGTTTTGCCCATTCTGACTGTTCTGATCCTGCTTTGCCTGCAAACAGCGGCCCAGCGTCAAAAAGAGCCACCGGCCAAATTACTGGCTGTGGTTCCTTTTCAACAGCTGAATGGAGGGGTTATAGTCCTGAAGGGAAAGCTTGATGAACACCCTGACTCACTCAACTTCATCCTGGATACGGGTAGCGGCGGCATCTCGCTGGATTCTACCACGGTGAGCAGGATGAATATATCCCTCGAGGCGTCTGATAAAACCATTCGGGGGATCGGAGGGATCAAGACCGTAAAATTTCACAACAATGGGGTTCTCAAGCTGCCGGGGCTCATCACGGACAGCCTGAATTTCCACGTAAACGATTATGACCTGCTGACCAGTGTTTACGGGATTAAAATTGACGGGATCATCGGTTTCAGTTTTATCCACAGGTATATCCTGAAGCTGGACTACGACAGTTCGAGGATGTATGTGTATTCTCATGGGCGATTTAAATATCCCAGTGGAGGATATATGATGCATCCGCAGTTCGGGTCCATTCCCATCCAGAATATCACGTTCAAAGACAACCAGAAATCTACCCATCGATTTTATTTTGATACCGGGGCGGGCTTGTGCCTTTTGCTTTCGGAGAACTATGTCAATGATTCATCCATTATGCGTTCAGACAAGCCCGTTCCTGTAGTTACGCAGGCAGAAGGGCTGGGGGGAAAGATGCTGATGAAACTGACCACGGTGAAGGAGGTTAACATCGGACCCTATAAATTCAGGGACGTTCCCACCTATGTGTTTGAGGATCGGTACAATGTGATCTCCTATCCGCAACTCGGGGGATTGCTTGGGAATGATCTGCTCCGGAGGTTCACTGTGGTGCTCAACTATGCTAAACGTGAGATCCATCTCACCCCGAACGGATATTTCCGTGCGGAATTCGATTATTCCTATACGGGGCTGGGGGTATATTATGTGGATGGCAGGGTGGTGGTGGAAGACGTGATCGCCAATTCTCCCGGCGATAAGGCGGGGGTGCTTCCCGGGGATATTATCATCGGTATCCAGAACAACTATTCTAACAGCATACAGGTGTATAAAGAATTGCTCCAGAAATCAAGGGAGCGGCTGCGGATGCTGATCCTTCGAGGTGGCGAGCCACTGGAGATCTACATAAAACCTCTCAACATCCTCAAAGGATAGCCGGGCTTGGATTTTTTAATTTAATCTTGCAGCATGATTCAATTTGAGCGTTTTCAACTGGAAAATGGCCTGAAGGTGATTGTGCATAAGGATCCCAGTACTCCCATGGCCGTAGTGAATGTTTTGTACGATGTGGGTGCCAGGGATGAAGATCCTGCCAGAACTGGTTTCGCCCATTTGTTTGAGCATTTGATGTTTGGCGGATCAGTCAACATTCCTGATTACGATGAACCCTTGCAAAGGGCCGGTGGTGAAAACAATGCATACACCACCAATGATCTTACAAACTATTATTGCCAGCTGCCAACGGATAATCTGGAAACTGCATTCTGGCTGGAAAGTGATCGGATGTTAAGTCTTGCGTTTGGTGAAAAGAGTCTGGACGTGCAACGCAAAGTGGTGAGCGAAGAATTCAAAGAGCACTACCTGAACAAGCCCTATGGTGATGCCTGGCACCTGCTTCGGGAGATGGCATACACGCAGCATCCGTATCGCTGGATGACCATCGGAAAAGAATTGAAGCACATCGAGGAAGCGAAACTGGAGGATGTGAAATCGTTTTTCTTCAAGCACTACACACCGGCCAACGCCATCATGGTAGTGGCAGGCAATGTAGAAACACCGCAGGTGAAAACACTCGCTGAAAAATGGTTCGGCGGAATCCCCTCAGGTAATAAATATGTGAGGAACCTGCCACAGGAACCATTGCAGACGCAGGAAAGAAGAATGGTGGTAAAAAAGGATGTTCCCCTGGATGCCTTGTACAAGTGCTGGCACATGCCAGACAGAACAGCGCATGCATATTATGTGACGGACCTGATCACAGACATCCTCGGTGGTGGCACTTCTTCCCGTTTATACCAGGCCCTGGTGAAAGAGCAAAAGTTTTTCAGCAATGTGGAGTGTTATCATTTCGGCAGCCTTGACAAAGGGCTGATTGCCATAGAAGGAAAGCTGGTGAAAGGGGTGAAGCCAGAAGTTGCTGAAGCTGCCATTGACAAGGTATTGGATGGTCTTCGCGATCAGTCAGTGGAAGAAAAAGAATTGCAGAAAGTGAAGAATAAATCTGAGAGCCTGATGGCTTTTGAAGACATGAGCCTGATGAACAGGGCCAATTCTCTCGCATTTTATGAACTGCTGGGAGATGCCAATCTGATGAACCAGGAGATGCAGCAATATAACAGCGTTACACTGGAACAAGTGAAGGCGTTGAGTGCAGAGCTCTTCGCCAAAGAAAACAGCAACACATTATATTATTTGTCAGACAAGCGGATATGAGTACAACTACCTCTACAGATAAAAAAGGACTGAACAGAAAGGCGGCGCCACCCATTAAGGATGCCATCGATTTTCAACTTACCCTCAAGCCCTATGAAAAGTTTACATTAGATAATGGGATCGATGTGTATGCCGTGCATGCCGGCACCGAAGAAGTGCTGCAGATGGAATGGGTCTTCTATGCCGGCAACTGGTGGGAAGAGCAGAATGGTCTTGCTGCGGTGACCAACTACCTCATCAAGAATGGCACAAAAACAAAATCAGCATTTGAGATCAGTGAGCATTTTGATTTCTACGGCGCCTACCTCAATAGGAATTGCTATAATGAAACGGCCAACATAACTCTGCATACACTGACGAGGCATTTGCCGTCATTGTTACCTGTGGTGGCCGAGCTGATCAACGAATCTGTTTTTCCAGAATCCGAGCTTGAGTTATACAAACAGAACCTTAAGCAAAAGCTGGAAGTGAATTTGAAGAAATGTGATTTTGTTGGCAATCGAAAGATTGATGAATATCTTTTCGGGTATGAACATCCATATGGCAGATATGCATTTGGCGAAACATATGATCAATTGGAGCGGGGAGCCATTGCGGCCTTTCATCATGCGTATTACCAGCATGGCAAGTGCGTGATTTTTGTGGCTGGAATTCTTCCATCTGATTTGTTTCAACAATTGAATGCGCAGTTTGGCCATTTGCCGATGGGCAAGCATACGCTCACTTCCCGCGTACACGCCGAAGTGCCGGCACCAGAAAAGAAATATCGCATCAGCAATGATCCCAATGGTGTACAGGGAGCCGTCAGGATGGCGAGACCTTTTTTGATGCGCACACATCCTGATTTTCCGGAGGCACAGGTCCTGAATACATTGTTTGGTGGTTTTTTTGGATCGAGGCTGATGAGCAATATCCGGGAAGACAAAGGATATACATACGGCATCCATAGCTATTTCCAGAACCATATGCATGCCGGCGCCTGGATGATCTCAACCGAGGCAGGGCGGGATGTGTGCGAGGCAACGATCAGTGAAGTATATAAAGAGATGAAGATATTGAGAGAGGAGCCGGTAGATGAAGACGAGCTGTTGCTGGTGAAGAACTACCTGATTGGATCAGTGTTGGGTGATCTCGATGGGCCTTTTCATATTATTGGCCGGTGGAAGAATATCATCCTGAATGAACTTCCGGATGACTACTTTTATACGGCCATGAACAAGATCAAGAAAGTGACTCCCGAGAAGATCCAGGAGCTGGCGCAGGTTTGGTTGAAGGAGGACGACTTTTATGAATTGATTGTAGTGTAGTATTGAATAACGAAAAAATAATCACAAGCCATGAATTTTATCATTCGCATTTTAATTACGGCATTGGTTGCATACGGACTAACGTATATCTTATCCGGCATCCATATTGATAAGTTCACCACAGCGTTGATTCTGGCTGTTGTGCTGGCGATCCTCAACGCCATCGTTAAGCCGATTCTTGTGGTGTTTACCTTGCCTATTACCATTATCACACTCGGACTGTTTTTGCTGGTGATCAATGCGTTGATCATTTTGTTAGGCAGTAAACTGGTAGACGGATTTAAAGTGGATGGTTTTTGGTGGGCATTGCTCTTCAGTATACTCTTATCCATCGTGTCTTCTATCCTTTACGGCGTCGGACAAAAAAAATAGTACATGATTTACGACAGGAAAGACCTGAACCACGCTCAGCTAATCGATATATACCGGCGGATGCTTACGCCGCGGATGATTGAGGAGAAGATGCTGGTATTGTTACGGCAGGGCAGGATCTCAAAGTGGTTCAGTGGGATTGGCCAGGAAGCCATTGCCGTAGGCGCAACGATGGCGCTGGAGCAGGATGAATGGATCATGCCGCTGCACCGCAACCTGGGCGTATTTACCACGAGGGGGATGCCCCTGCACAGTTTGTTCAGGCAATGGCAGGGCAGTAAAGACGGCTATAGCAAGGGCCGTGAGCGTAGTTTTCATTTTGGGACAAAAGAGCATCATGTGTGCGGGATGATTTCACATCTCGGTCCGCAACTCGCCATTGCCGATGGCGTAGCGCTGGCGTACAAACTTGCCAATAAGGACAAGGTATCTCTTGCATATACCGGAGATGGCGGCACATCGGAAGGTGATTTTCATGAGGCATTGAACGTGGCGGCCGTATGGGACCTGCCCGTTATTTTTATTATTGAGAATAATGGATACGGGCTGAGCACGCCCGTGTCAGAACAGTATCGATGTGAGGGCCTGGTGGACAGGGCAAAGGGGTATGGGATGCAAGGCGTGCAGATCGATGGTAACAATATCCTAACGGTGCTGGATACTGTAAAAGGCGTGCGCGATTACTGTATCAAGAACCAGAAGCCATACCTGATTGAATGCATGACTTTCCGCATGCGTGGGCATGAAGAGGCAAGCGGTGTGAAGTATGTGCCTAAAGAGTTGTTTGAGCTCTGGGGTCAACGGGATCCTGTGCAGAATTTTGAAACCTATCTCGCGTTGAAGCAGATCCTCTCTGCCGACGAGATCGAAGCGATCAAGGAAGAAACACGCAAGCATATTGAAGATGAGTTGGCACTCGGTTTTGCCGGTGAGGAATGCCAGCCCGATGTGGAAGAGGAAATGGATGATGTGTATGCACCGGTGCCATTAAGTTCCAGTAAACTGGATCATAGCGACCTTGATTTTCGGGAGGATCTGGAGGAGACAAGATTTGTGAATGCGATTACCGCGGGCCTCGATCAAAGCATGCAACAGCATCCAAACCTGGTGTTGATGGGGCAGGACATCGCTGAGTATGGTGGGGCATTTAAAGTAACAGAAGGGTTTGTAGAAAGATATGGAAAAGGAAGAGTGCGGAATACGCCATTGTGTGAAAGCGCGATCCTTGGTGCGGCTCTGGGCCTGAGCCTTGAAGGATATAAGTCGATGGTGGAAATGCAGTTTGCTGATTTCGTTTCTGTGGGCCTGAACCAGATTGTCAACAATCTCGCGAAGATCCATTACCGATGGGGACAGAACGCAGACGTAGTGGTGCGCATGCCAACAGGTGCCGGAGTTGGTGCGGGACCATTTCACTCCCAAAGCAATGAGGCCTGGTTCACCCATACGCCCGGATTGAAAGTAGTGTATCCTTGCTCACCATTTGATGCTAAAGGTTTGTTGATCGCCGCGATCAATGATCCCAATCCCGTGATCTTTTTTGAACACAAGGCATTGTATAGAAGTATCTCCGGTCGGGTACCCACAGGATATTATGAAGTGGAGATTGGCAAGGCGAGACATGTGTTGTCTGGCGATGATATCAGCATCATTACCTATGGGGCAGGCGTGATCTGGGCTGAAGATTATGCATCAGAGCATCCTGAACTTTCAATAGATATTTTGGATCTAAGGACCCTGTTGCCTTTAGATTATGCTGCCATCAGGGCGGCTGTAAAAAGAACGGGCCGTGTGCTGGTATTGCATGAGGATACACTCACTGGCGGCATTGGCGGTGAGATCGCGGCTTGGATCGGCGAGCATTGTTTTACGATGCTGGATGCACCCGTGAAACGCTGCGCATCACTTGATACGCCGGTGCCTTTCAATATGGCCCTTGAACGTCAGTTCCTGGCGAAGTATCGCCTGGAGGCTACGATACAAGATCTGCTGTCTTATTGATTTTTAATTTCAGTGATCCGGTATTCCTGGATCTTTGGATCATGTTCCGGACTTAGCGTGAAATAGATCCTTAGGGTTGCTTTTTCACCTATGATATCAAAGCTGCCCCGTAGATTGTTTTCTGGCTTCATCGGCTTCACTTCTTTGATGGCGCCCGCCTTTGCGAAAAGCTCCCGGGCTTGTTGACGCAACATGCTGATCGGATTATCCGGAAAAAAATTCTCTGCAAAAATATTTTTTTGCTCCGCATTGTTCCATTCCGGCAGGATGGCCATCAGCTGTGATTTCCTTTGCTCCAGAATGGCGGAAGGCGGCAACTCATAAGGTTGTAATCCGGCAAGTGTAACAAGAGAATCCAGGATGGGTAAAGACAATCTAGATACGGGTGCATAGGTGCGGTTGCTCATGATCACAATGCCGATGTTGTAATTAGGTTTGATCATCCAACTGGATCCGAACCCGGGAAGCCCGCCACTGTGTGCAACATAAGTGTTCCCCCTGCAATCCCTGGTGATGCCCAGGCCATAACCGTAGCCCGCGGCGGCAGCACAGTTTTTATTGTTCAGCCGTGGAATGACGGTATTGAAATTCCAGAGCTGGTGCATCTCCCGGATAGAACTTCTCTTCAGTGGTCCTGTTTCTTTGCCATCCCGCACGGGCCAGGCCTGCAAGTGTAGTTTGATGTATTTTGAAAAGTCTTCCACGCTGGTGATCAGTCCGCCCATCGCGCCCCAGGAACCGTCTTTGAGCAGGGCCTCTTCCCTCCAATTCCCATCGATCCATCTGTACCCATGTGCCAGCTGTTGGGGAGGCACCTTTGTGTATTCCCAATACGTGTTCTTCATGCCCAGGGGCTTGAAAATATATTGATCGATGAACTGCTGATAAGACTGGCCAGAAACATTTTTGATGATGGTTCCCAACAATGCAAATCCGAGATTACTGTATTCATATTGAAGACCCGGTGCATTGGAGAAAGAAGGATTCTCTTTCATCAGTTGCATCAGTTCAGCATCGGTATCGGCCAGTTGTCTGTCGCCATAAGGATTATCTTCCGGAAACCCTGCCCGGTGTGTCATGAGGTCACGGATGGTAATGGCTGGTGCATCTGTAGTGAGGTATTTGGTTTGCCGCATCTCCGGGATATACTTTGATGCGGGATCGTCCAGGCTCAGTTTACCCTGGTCTCTTAGTATAAGAATGCCCATGGCTGCAAAACTCTTGGTCATAGAGGCGATCCGGAAAGCAGAGGAAGCATCGACAGATGTTTTATTCGCCAGGTTCGTGTAGCCCTGATAGTTAGTATAGATCAATTCACCATTCATGACCAATCCATATGCAATGCCTGGCATGTGATTCTCCCGCGCATATCTTAGGATGATGCTGTCCACCACCGTTTTATGTTGCAGTACCATTGCGGTTTGGTTCGTTGGTGGCACTGCTGCCGGTTTGTACTGTGCGGAAACCGGAAGCGATGTTGTCATCAACAGGGATGCAACAAGAATTGCATTGCACTTCATCAGGGGGGCCTTATTTTAAATTTTTCAAAAAGCTCAAGCTTACGGGTACTTGCTCCAGGGATCTGGAAGATTCATCTTCGATAAAAAAATGCTTGACACCATGCTTCTTTGCTACTTTCATGATGGCAGCAATGCCTACATCACCCTGACCGAGCACCACGTTTGATTCCACATCTGCATGACCATCCTGGCTATCTGGTGTCCCGGGTTTGCGATCTTTGAGGTGCATCAGGGGAAACCGGCCAGAGTATTTTTCGAGCAGGGCCACTGGATCCTTGCCGGGTTGTTTGATCCAAAATACATCCATTTCAAAATTGACATATGCCGGATTGGTTTTAGTCAGAAGGTAATCAAACAGATCACCATTTTCCCAAGCGCTAAATTCATAGCCATGGGGATGGTAACAGAAACTAAGACCGTTTTCTTTCAGGATCTTACCTGCTTGGTTAAAGACCTCCACGGCCTCGCGCGCATTATCTAAGGTGAATGCCCCATTATGTGGGATCCAGAAGCAGACCACATATTTGGCTCCGTATGCCTTGGCGTTGCCGATGATCGACTGTAGATCTGTTTTCAGTTGATTGTAGTCTGCACCCACACTTACGACTTTCATCTTGCGGGCCTCCAGCATATTCTTGAATTCCGGCTGTGTGAGTCCGTAGCTGCCACCACCTTCCAGTTTGGTGATGCCCATGGCCTTGATCTTATCCAGTGTGCCGGGAATGTCTTTTTCAAACTGGTGCCGGAATGAATACAGTTGCACGCCGATGTCCTGGGCACTAGCCTGAATGGCGCTTACCAACGCTATCAGAAGTATAATTTTTTTCATCTCTGATTGTATTGGTATGAATGTACTTATTCTTTTATCAATTCAATTTTTTGTCCGCCAGAAATCAGAAAGGCTTTTAGATTAGGTGCCGTACCTTCAAATACAACAAATCGGTCAGACCCATCGGCATAGAAAAACCTTGTGTTGGATTCCGGCTTAAGTTCAAGGTCGCCAGATCCTTCTACGCGACGGTATAGTTTACCGCCATTTGACACCAGCTCTATCTTGCCGGAACTGGTTTTGTATTTGCCTGTGTATTTTTCGAGGATCGCCGGATCGATCTTTACTGCTTTGGGTATGTAAGGAGGCTCAATTTCCTGGCCGTACATGATCTTGCCCAATGTATTACCGAGACGGTCTACCACGAAGTACTCGTTATTGCTGAGACAGACGATGGTCATGTCTTCTTTTGGATAGTAGGCGAGATAAGCAGAGAAGCCATGGATGCCGCCATTGTGCCAGATTCTGGGATGTTGAAGAAGACTGTCTACATCAATGCCGTAAGCATATCCTTTGGAGAGCGGATTTTCAGGCGTCAGCATCTTTTTAGTTTCTTCTGCGGAAAGCACTTTATGGTCATAGAGCGCTTTGATCCAGATAGAAAGGTCTTCAACAGTTGAAATGATAGAACCTGCGGCCCATGCATTATCGGGTTCTATGAACCCGGCTGGTGCCCATCCACCCATATTATAAAAATATCCTTTTACCTGTTTGTCATAAACAGAATCTCTTTGTTCCAGGTCCGTATTTTTCAGGCCGATGCGTTGGATGATCTGTTCCCGCAAATAGGTCAGGTATCTTTTGCCAGATGCTTTCTCGATTATCTTACCCAGCAAAATATAACCGCTGTTGCTATAGTTCCAACCTTTGCCGGGCGCGAAATCCATCGGCTTATTTTTAAAGGTATTGATCAGGCTGTCTGTGGAGTACTTGTAGTGCAGACTCTGCCACATGCCTGGTATAGCTGTATAGTTCTTGATACCTGAGGTATGGTTGAGCAACATGTGAATGGTGATGCTGTCTCCCATCGGATAATCGGGCAGGTACTTGCTGATCTTATCTGTGACACTGAGTTTGCCATCTTCTTCCAAACGCAGGATCAAGGCTGCGGTGAACTGTTTGGTGACGGAGCCGATTCGGTATTTCCCCGATGCCGTGTTGGGCGTTTGCCACTCCCTGTTGGCATACTGATAGGAACGCTCAAATACTTTCTTGCCTTTTTGGATGATGAGAACAGTGCCGGAAAACTGCTTGACCGTTTCTTCGGCCTTCATATACTTTTCCAATGTTGGCACCAGGTTAGATTGTGCGTAGCCTTGTTGACGGATCAACAGCAGAACAATAACAAATAACCGCATAACTATATTTTTATTCCCCGGGATGATAGGTTCTTTCCGCATGTTTCAGCACATCGGCCTTGTAAAATAAAACATCTTTGAAGCGGCCTTCAGCATACATTTCTGATTGGTCAAAAAAGTGTGGTGAACGGATGTCACCACTATTGCAGCCGGCCAGAATAGATTTTGCTATGATGGTTGGGCCAAAATCAACGGCACAGACAAAACTGTTTCCGCCATAAGCATATCGTTTGGTAGTGCCGGCATACCTGCTGTTCAGTGAAGGCAGCTGGCCCCATTGTGAAGAGGCGCGCCCCACAGGAATACTGAGTTTGCTGTCGTCAAACACGGAGCGGATCGGATTGGAAATGCGTTGCATGCGGTTTACATCGCCCCAGGGAGTTTTCCAGGTGCCGAAGTTTTTCGCCAGCAAATCAGACACTTCTTTCAATGCACTCACCAATTTAGCGGGATCTGTTTTTCGGAGTATTGGTCCGTAATTCACGGTGAAATCTGTCAACAATTCCGGATCTTCCTCGGCAAACAATCTGTTCATTTTTTCCGCCCAGTGAATGGCAAGATTGGTGGCCACGGATGATGCTGACGCATTGTGGTCCCATGCTTTCAGGGTCTGGATTTGTTCAGACATGGCCGTGTATAATCCGTTATCTTTTTCTTTAATGGCTTCATATGCTGCAAATAAAACGGGGAGCGACGTATCAAACGCAGTGAGGTGTGGATCATAGCCAACAGTGATCAGGTCATCAAGTGTGAATTTATTTTTGGCCGATAGCACCCTCACAGCATTCAGCCCTCGGAAATTTTCAAAGTCGGGCGCCATGTAACGGGGATAGTCTTTGCGTTTGGGACTTTGATCCCCTGCAAGTGAAAACGGCGTGTTGTTGGTATTCTGGATCCAGCCATTAGACGGGTTGATGCTATGTACCATTTCCTTAACCGTATGCATGCCCTTCCATTCTGTTTTGCCCGTGCTTCCATCAACAGGAAGATCCCAGTTGTAAGAGCTGTCGCGCCTGGGCATATAGTTCCCATGCCAATAAGCGATATTGCCATCGCGGTCTGCGTATACGGTGTTGTTGGAGAGGTTGGCACGGTAGTCGAAGTTTTTCTGGAAGTCTTGTAAAGATTTTGCCTTGGTGCGCATCCAGGATTGCATAAGTCCATTCAGGGAGCGGTTCATCGTTTTCAGCGCCAGCCATTTTCCATCCTGCATACCCAGCACAGGTCCGTGGTGCGTGGCATAGGTGGTGAAGGTTTTTGTTTTCAGCTGCCCATTCTCACGATATTTTATGTTGACGGTTTTCTCCAGCATTGGCTTAAGTACCTCATTGTATTTGTACATCATTTTGCCGTTCTCCTTTGTTACGGTCTCCGCATAGAGATCTGCTGCATCGGCCTGGCTTGAGGTATGCATGAATCCGCAGAATTCATTAAATCCCTGGTATACGAAGAATTGTCCCCAGGTAACGGCGCCGTATACATGTAAACCTTCTTCGCTTTGCATATGTACTTCTGGCCTGAAGTAAAAAGTGACGTGTGGATTGATATAGAACAAGGCTTTTCCACTGGCAGATTTTGAGGGTGCGATGGCAAAGCCATTGGATCCGATGAGTTTCTCTTCTCCGGCAGGTTTAAGATTACTCACAATAGGCTTTGATGCGTAGAAGGCCTCAAGATCTTTTTCAGATAATCCGCCGGTTTGCAAAGCGGAGATGCTGCCATCGGTATACATCAACGGATACCATGGTTGGAAGCGGGTGAGCACCAATGGTTTAACGTCCGGATGTGTATAGAGATAGTAGTTCACACCATCGGCATAAGCGTTCAGGAGTTTCTTCAACCATTCCGGTGATTTCTGGTAATCAGCGACTGCCTCTGCGGAATCAATCGTCAGCCTGTTGAGCAGGTCTTCATAGATGCTGCCGGCACCATAGGCTTCAGCTCGTCTGCCCAGGTTTGTGAGGTAGTTGTCTTCCACGCGTTGAAAATCATCTTCGCATTGGGCATACATTAGGCCGAAAACACAGTCGGCATCAGTCTTGCCATAAATATGCGCCACACCATAGTTGTCCCTGATGATGGTGACATTAGGTGCCTGGCTTTTCCATTTGGTTACCTCAGGCTGTGCGCAGCTTTGCAGGCTGTAGAAGAGTGCGATAAAGAGGGCAAGTTTTTTGAATAACATTATTCTTCTGTTTCGGGTTCTTCGATGATGGGAGTGATGACTTTGCGTTCGCCAATTTGCTGACGCCACATGGCAAAATACAATCCTTTTGTGTTCAATAGTTCAACGTGTGATCCGCTTTCCACGATCCTGCCTTTTTCCAATACATAAATACGATCTGCGTGGTTGATGGTTGACAGCCGATGCGCGATCATGATCATGATCTGCTGATCCTCTTCGGCTATTCGTTTAACCGTATCCGTGATGGCTTCTTCGGTGATGGAATCAAGGGCAGATGTGGCTTCGTCGAAGATCAGGATGCGCGGGTTCCGGAGCAGGGCCCTGGCGATGGCTAACCTTTGCTTTTCTCCACCGGAGATCTTTTTACCGCCTTCACCCAGCACCGTATCCAGGCCTTTTTCTGCGCGTTGTATGATGCCCAGCGCGGAGGCTTTATCCATCGCACCCAGTATTTCTTCATCTGTGGCATCCGGTTTTACGAACAACATGTTCTCACGGATGGTGCCGGAAAAGAGCAGGTTTTCCTGGGTTACAAACCCGAGTTGCCTTCGCATCCTGTTGTAACGGATGTCACGCGAGTGTACATCGTCGTAATAAATATTTCCACTGGTAGGTGTGTAGAGGCCTACCAGCAGTTTTACCAGTGTGGATTTGCCGGAACCGGATGGACCCACAAAGGCAATGGTTTCGCCTCGTTTCACCTGGAAGCTCAGGTTCTCCACTGCAGGTGTTGAAGCTGTTTTATATTGAAAAGACACCTGTTCAAATTCCAGTTCCGTGATATCGCCCACATCCACAGGTTCTTCGGGGCGGTACTCGGTTTCTTTCTGCATCAGTTCATTGAAGAGCTGCAGGGAGCCTTGGGTTTCGCGGTATTGAAGAATGATGTTTCCTACATCCTGCAAGGGCATGATGATGCGGGTGGAAATGAACTGCATCGAGATCAGTTCTCCAGGTGATAGCAATTTGCGAAAGATCAGCCAGAGCAGTACGAAGAGGATCGATTCTTTCAACACCAGCAAGGTGGTACTCTGGAGGAAACTGAGGCTGCGTACTTTCTTCACCTTATTCATTTCAAGATTGAAAATGTTTTGGGTGAATACGCGCAGCCTTCTGATTTCCGGAAAGGTGAGACCCAGGCTTTTGATCAGTTCAATATTGCGAAGGGATTCCGTGATGGCGCCGCTCATTTTGTTTGTCTCTTTCACCACCTGCCGTTGTAGGGTCCTGATACGTTGGCTCAGAAAAACGGAGATGCTTCCGAGAAAAACCAGACCAATGAGAAACACGGGGATCAACGCCCAGTGTTTGCTGATGGAATACCAGATCAGGAAACCAACACCAACGAGAGCAGAGAAAACGATGTTGATGAACGAGGATACAAATCTTTCTGTATCGGTTCTTACTTTCTGAAGGGTGGAGAGTACCTGGCCACTGCTGGTTTCTTCAAATTCCTGAAATGGAAGCCGTAATGTGTGGCGAAGACCTTCGTTAAAGATCTCCATCCCAAATTTCTGCACCGTGTATCTGATCACATAATCTGTGAAGGCTTGAAATATTCTTGAGAGGAGCGCAATGCCTGTGGCGATGAGTAATAGCCGGATGGCTTGTTTCATCAGTTCGTCACTACTGGCATTACCTGGATTAAGTGCGAGCTTGTCTACGATCTGTCCAAAGATGATGGGATCGATGAGTTGCAGAATCTGTGCAATAGCCGCAAGCAGCATGGCGAGGAAGATCCATTTGCGCTGCGGTCTCAGGTATTGCC
>JBEISY010000462.1:0-1907 GCA_040375175.1 Chitinophagaceae bacterium | reverse complement strand
TGCAATACGATTTCACCGGACCAATGAGCCAGTTGGCCACGGCTTTAGGATACTTACAGGTCTCTACAATCGATGAAAAATAAGTCACGAGCTCCTGATCTTCTGCTATAAGTCTTGCATCATATTCCGGCAACTGGTATTCCTGCATCAACCTTTGCACCCACTCTTCCGGCAAAACAGGAAGCATGGAACGATATTGTTCCAGCATGATATCCGATACTGTGAATGGCGTGAGATCCGGATCAGGGAAATATCGATAATCTTCTGCGTCTTCTTTAACCCTGATGGAATAGGTAGAATCATTATCTGCATTGAATCCGCGGGTTTCCTGAATGACCGTGCCTCCGCTTTCCAATAAATTCACCAAACGCTCATATTCAACTTCAATCGCCTTCTTCACATTACGGATGGAGTTGAGGTTTTTCACTTCAACCTTAGTACCTAAAGCGGTGGCTCCCCATTTGCGGATGGAGATATTGGCATCACAACGCATGCTGCCTTCTTCCATGTTCCCATCGCACACACCAATCCACCTGACCAATTTCCGGAACTCTGTTAAAAAAGCAAAGGCCTCGTCACTGTTCCGGATGCAAGGCTCGGTCACCAATTCCACCAACGGAACGCCGGCCCGGTTATAGTCCACACAGGTAAATGCATCGTCAAGGTCGTGAATACTTTTACCTGCATCTTCCTCCAGATGGATCCTTGTCAGTTGTATCTGCCTCGCACCCTCTTTTGTCCGGATATCTACATAACCTCCATTGCAGATCGGGAGGGTATGCTGGGAGATCTGGTAGCCTTTTGGCAGGTCCGGATAGAAGTAATTCTTTCTGGCAAAATAATTAACCGGTGCTATTTCACAATGACAAGCCAGACCCAGTTTAACAGCGTGCTCAATGGCCTTGCTGTTCATCCTGGGCAGGGTACCGGGGTGACCAAGGGTAATGGGACTCACCTGTGTATTAGGATCTGCCCCGAAACTGTTGGCATCACCCGCAAATAATTTGCTGTTGGTCAGGAGTTGTGCATGCACTTCCAGACCCACCACCAATTCATATGTTGACTGCTCCGCCATAGGGCCAACAAAGCTAGCTTTTTTTTGCCGTTTAGACAGGTGACTGAAGGCACCGTGTAAAATGAATTGGCAGACCAAAAGGTCCGCCAATCTTTATACCTGTCTATCTATCTAAAACCAAAAAAGCCTAAAATTCTGCCTTCTTCAATTTCTTCGGGATCTTCACTTCAACGGTCATCGGACTACCGCCACGCAACAGCCTGATCATATAGTTATTCTTATCCCGCGCATCCCGCATAGCATCTGCACAATCACGGGTGCTTTTTATGTTTTTACCATCAATGGAAGTTACAATATCATTCTCTTTCACGCCCGCTGTTTCAGCCAGCGAACCTTCTGATACATCCAGCACTTTCACTCCTACAGAGTCATCGGTCTCCTGTACGCGCAATCCCAACTGACGGCCATTATAACTCCAGCTGAACCCTTCGGTGCTGCTGAACGCACGAGGCATCGCTGGTGGTTCGGGCGCCCAGATCATATCGATCTCATCCAATGGTGCAATGGGTGGCATGGGTGGCATGGGCGACAAAGGCGCGCGCGGCGCACGGGGTGATTGTCCGTTGCTGCTGTAAACACGCACCATCGATTTGGATTCTCCGAGTTTGACTTTCAGTTTCCTTTCTTTTTTCTCCCCAGCCTTTATATATGAGAGTTCTACTTCATCGTTCGGCTTTTTGGCACGTACCTGCTCGGTAAGCGCTTCTGCCGTTTTAACTGCTGTACCTCCAAATTTCGTGATCACATCGCCCTCCTTCAATCCTGCTTTATCCGCCGCAGAACCTTCGGTCACGTCCGTGATCCTTACCCCTTTGTCCGCATCTTCCAGGCC
>JBEISY010000228.1:0-4089 GCA_040375175.1 Chitinophagaceae bacterium | reverse complement strand
CCGTCTTGGCACCCGTGGTCAGCGTGCAGCTTCCGCTCACAAACTGAACCGCTGCTGCGTTGAAGTTGATCTTGGGGCAACCACCGGTCTCCGCAGGACCTGCAATGGTGGGGCATTTGTCTTCTTCATCGTTTACGCCATCGTTATCCGTATCCGGAATGGGGCAACCCTGGTATTTGGCCAGGCCCGCAACGGTTGGGCACTTATCTTCTTCATCGTTCAACCCGTCTTTATCCGTATCGGGAATGGGGCAACCGCCGTATTTCGCTAAACCGGCAACGGTTGGGCATTTATCCTGCTCGTCATTGATGCCGTCTTTATCGGTGTCAGGAATGGGGCAACCGCCGTATTTCGCTAAACCGGCAACGGACGGACATTTATCTTCTTCATCGTTGATTCCATCGCCATCGGTGTCAGGGATGGGGCAGCCCTCATATCGGGCCAAACCTACTACCGTCGGACACTTGTCTTTTGGATCAATCACTCCATCGCCATCACCATCCCCATCGATGTGTTTACCAAACAACCGAAACTTAATACCCGCCTGAATATTAGAATTCTTCCATTCGCCTACTACATTCGGATTGTCTGTGTTATCCATATTGGAGAAACCGAAGATGTAGCGTGCAAAAGGCGTAACGCGTGCGTGCGGAAAAACTTCGAGACCCACGTTACCAGAGATGCTCGTACCGGTGAAATCTTCCTTAATATTATTGTTATCCTTATCCTTTATGCCCATCAGAAAATCAAACTGAGGACCTGCGGTGATCGCGAAATTCTTACCAAGACCAAGCTTCAGCAATACAGGAACTGAAATGTACTGTCCACTTCCGTCCGCCAAAAAAACAGTCTGGTCTGATTTATATCCAAGACTATTGTATAATACTTGCGGTTCAAGTGATAAAGTGTGGCCCAGAGGAATATTCAGCCAACCGCCGGCACCCCAGCCAAATTTGTAATCATACTTCACATTGGAATTACCGGAAACGTTAAACTTTGAATAGTTGGCTGCACCCAGCAGGCCACCACTAACCGTATAGTGATCCTTGACAGGTTTCTGCGCGAAGGCGAAATGAACCGTCATGAACGCCAAGGCAACGAAAAAAATTTTCTTCATACTTGCAGTTTTTAAAGTAATAATGATAACAGATAGGACAGAGAGCATTGCGTTCATACGAACCACATACCGCCATCCCGTGACAGGTTCCGTAACGCAAAAATAGTGCTGGAACGCGATTAAAATCCTCAGTATGGGCATCTGGCTTGTCCCATTTTGTGAAATTGCTCAAAATGAGTACAGACAGCCCATAGAGCGATTTGATCAGGCTTTTTTTTGATGTCTGATTTTAAGTGAAAATCAGAACGGATAGCCGATCGCTACGCTGAATATGAGGTTATCTTTTCGCCAAGTCTTGCTACCCAGATCTATTTCATCAAGAACCCATCGATCTCCTTCCGGGAACCATGGCTTACGGAGGGGAATGGAAAAATCAAAACGCAACAACATCACGGAGAAGTCTAACCGTAAACCGAGTCCGGCACCTACGGCCATCTGTTTCATGAATGCAGAAGTGAACTTACTGCCAGGCTTGTCAGGCGGCTCCCGCCTGAACCAGATATTTCCTGCATCAACAAAAAAAGCCGGTTTCACCTTACTGGATAGGTTGTATCTAAACTCCGAGTTGGCCTCGATCTTTATGTCGCCTGACTCATTGGCCTGAAATGCCGATTGTTCGGTGTGGTAACTTCCAGGGCCAAGGGTTCGGATCCGAAATGCCCTTACACTGCTGCTCCCGCCAATGAAGAACTGTTCGTTGTAAGGGGCAATAAGACTATTGCCATACGCAATGGCCGATCCCAGAATCAGTCGGTTGACCCAGGTCCACCGGTTCGTCAATTGGTAATACACCCTGCCTTCCAATTCAATCCGTACAAATTGTGAAACCGGCACATTCAAAAACTTCACAGAACCCGGTGTATCAGCCTTGTTCCCGCTGACCGCAGATATCAGGTTGCCATAGCTGCCGATTGAAAACCGACCCCAATAAGTGAGCCGCTTTTCCATGAAAGTGTTATTGTATTGAAAGATGTACTGCGATCCAATGATCAGCTGCTTTTCAAAGGATGCCCGTAGGGCAAGGTCCTGATCAAGGATGCTGTCGAACTTAGGCGTGATGTTGGTTGGATTGATGGACTGAATCCTGATCGGTCTTAAAGTGTGCTCGGTAGTATTCCTGTACTTCCAGGTATAATCAAGGCTAGCCTTCAAAGAGCGAAGTGTATATAGATCCGGACGCTGAAGATACTCAGAACCAAAAGTGATTCCCGTTCTTGGGATGAAAGAATTTCTTCCGGTCACCACTTTAAAATAGGGAATGATCCTTGGCAGATAAAATGTCAGATCCGTCTTGAACGTATATGCATTGGGCGATTGAACCTGCTTCCCCCCTAACTGCGCGTCAAAACCTGCACTGATCTTAAAATCAAGGATCTCCGCTCCTTTCAACAGGTTCACATTCCGCCATTTGATACCGATCTCAGAACCCACAAAATTTCCGGTCTTCGTATTTACCGAAGTCTCGAGTCGTAATGTGTTTTTCTTCATCGGCGTGATATACACCTTTGTATGTAATTGATTGGCTTTCGAAGAATCAGGAAAGAACTGAAATTTCACAAACTTGAATGTATTCAGGTTCATCAATCGTTCAATACTCAATGCGTGCAATTGCCTTTGATAAATCTGTCCCTCTTCCAAAAGGATCGCCCGGTCATAAACGCCATAGTTATATTTATTGGTTTGATCGATGATTGTAAATTTCTTTATCCGCGTTCCGCTTTGGCTCTGGATGATAGAATCTTTCTGTATAGAGTAATTGCCGTAAATGGAAATATCACCCACTTTCCATTGCTGCATGGATCGCGGGGGAACATCGTCACGGTAGCGGATCACGATATCAGCCTGGCCCTGGTGGAGGGTATCCACTTGAAAAAGGATCTGTTCAGGAAAATAAAAATAGTACCCCCTGTTTTTCAGGGTATCGTCGATCCTCGTCCTCTCTTTATTCAGTGTCTCCGTTTCCAGAAAATCACCCACACGCAACAGCGACTTATTCGCTATCTCCCTGATGATGGTGGTAACCTCACTGCTGTCTTCCGGAAGGGCAATGGAACGAATGGTATATCGCAGGCCGGGATTGACATTATATTGCCAATAGGCTACTTCTTTCTTGATAACGGTATCAAAACGGATATTGGGATGATAATAGCCAAAATCAAACAACCGCTTCCTGATCCTGGTAACGGTAAATGCAGGGTTCGCCTTGCTGAACAATACCGGCGGTTCCGTCATGTTCTTAAATATACGTTTAAAGAATCCTTTCTTTTTTGTACTATCCGGCACAGCATCATAAAACATGAGTTTGTACCGCACGCCCAAAACATTTGTATTGGGCTTAGGCCTTGGTAGGGCAGCTATATCTTCCTTGATTTCCGAAGATAGCATCGCAGAATCTACTTTAACAATGGCGCCACCATAAAGTTTATCGCCAGTTGGTATATGCTTTGATACATTGCAGGATGCCAGTACAAATAACGTACCGGCCAACAATAATCCTACGATATGTCTATGCTTCATCACGGCCTTTCCTGCTTATGAATTTTTCCTGCGCCTGAATGCATTTTTTAATTTATTGAACTCTACAACCACCACAAATGTGGCTCCGGTCTCCACAACCGTTCCATTGAATGTGAGGTCGTGTTTATTGATCCGATAACCTTTCAGCCGATACCGTCCATCTCGCGTCAACAAATATTCCAGACTCACATCACCGGCAAGTCCATTCAACAGGTCCTGTTGCTGGTTCTGGTTTTCCAGCGCAAATGTGCTGCCAACATATACATTAAGCCTGTTATTGTTGAACGATTTGGCTAGTCCTACTTTCAGGTCTGAACGCCTTACCGCAGTACCAGAAGTATAGTCGTCCCGGATATCAAGCCCAATATCAATGTCCACATCCTTAATGGAGTTGCCAATGAAATTATTCAGTTCGCGTGTCAGGAGATTACCTGCCGTACTAAAGGCCTCGGTCT